>JAAXXA010000505.1 GCA_013334735.1 Bacteroidota bacterium | reverse complement strand
AAACTGTTAAATACTGTGGACTTGAGCTATTTGCCCCAATGTAAATATCTGCAACCATCGAAGGAGGATTTACTCCGTCATACACCCATAATTCAGAACCATTTACTCCGTCATTAGCCTGGAAGTACAATTTATTATTAAAAACAACATCATACATTGGATTTGAATTATTACTACTTCCGACTTGGTTAATGTCAGAAACAATTTCCACATTTTGGGCATTTATATTTTGCACATATACCACAGCTAAAAGAGCTATAGCTGATAAAAAATTAAAATGAGTTTTCATGAGTTTTAATATTTCGATTTAGGACAATTCGAAAAACAGGTTTTTGTCCCTTGATTAATTACACAAAAGTATAATTTAATTTTCTAAAAACCTTTTTTAAAAATTTATTTATTTTTCTATTTGTAATAGATAAATTAATATTTTTTCAGTATTAGCACGCCTATTTTATATGAGGAAGGTATTTATACACCTGTTCGTGATAACACCAACAAAGGCAATATGAGGACTTTTGAAAATAATAATTTTATTTAGTGGATGAATGATACCGATAGCATATACGTAATAGTGCAATCTGCATACTTTTCAGAATGCACTTAACATCTATTGCATCGCCGACATGTCGGGACATGTCGGCTTAACCATTATAATTATAAAATAGTCCAAAGACTATTTTATAATTTTTTTTATACATTTGCGTAAATAAAATCATTTATGTGAAGCTTACAACAGCAGATAAACTTATACTTGCAGGTTCAAAACTACACCTCACTGAAAAAGATATTCAGCGAATAGAAAATTTAATTCCTTTGATATCAAAATGGAATAGTTTTACTGATATGGCTATTCAAAATGGCGTAGGTCCTTTGATTCATAAAAATATTTCTTATACCAATAATTTCGGATTAATTCCGGAAGAATCCTTATCCAGATTAAAGCAAACATATTACAGGTCGCTAAGTCGTAATATGATTTTGTATGAACATTTTAGCAATGCGATTGAAGCTTTTTCAAAAGAAGGGATTTCAGTGATTGCCTTAAAAGGAATTTTTTTAGCAGAAGCAATTTATCAGGATATAGGTTTGCGCCAGATGACGGATATAGATTTACTGGTAAAGAAAGAGGATATTGAAAAATGCAGGAAGATACTGATGGATATGGGATATAAGTATTCCGAACATTATAAATCAGATTTTATCAAACAATTTGCGCTTTCAAAACATTTACCGCCATTGGTTTTAAATGGTGTTTCAATTGAGTTGCACTCCAAAATTCATCTTGACAATCCTGAATTTTCAGTAAATATTGATGATTATTGGAAAAGGTCGCAACAAATTACGCTTTCAAATATTTTAGTCCAATCATTGTCAATAGAAGATCTTATTCAGCATTTGTGTCTTCATCTTCATGAACATTTTAATGGAGGTAACTCGCAATTACATTCATTTGTTGATATTTCGGAGCTTATAAAAAAATATAGCTCAAAAATTAATTGGGATTCATTATTAGGATCATGTAAATTATATAATTGCAGCAATATTGTTTTTAAATATATATTATTAATTAAAAAATATTTTGATGTTATGATTCCTGAGAATATCATGAATAAAGCAAACTCAGTAATTGACGTACGAACTGAAAAACTATTTATTTATTATCTTCAACATTTCCGAAAAGATATTCCATTTGAAATTTCAAACAAAAACATTGAAACATTAGGCAATTTAAGAGGTTTTAAAAATAAATTTTTTTATTTGCTTGATGATTTATTTCCGTCCAGAACATTCATGTACAGGAGATATGAAATTAATAAAAAATATTTACTTTTCTGGTTTTATATTCTTCGTTTTAAAACGGGAATATATCGACTTTTGATGCAAATTATTAAACAAATAATTTCTTTGGCAAAACCTCCGAAGAAGAACAAATAGAGTCCGTCTGCAATGACGCATTGTATTAAAATTGCATACAGTTTCTAAACTATTCTACTGGTTTCGTACATATCAAAATATTTACCCCGTAATGTCATCAATTGTTCATGATTACCTTGTTCTACGACTTTACCATAATCTAAAACATAAATTATATCCGCCCATTGAATAGTTGAAAAACGGTGGCTAATAATAAGTACGGTTTTATCTTTTGAAAGAGATTTTAAATTTTGCAAAATTTGAAATTCTGTTACAGCATCAAGCGCGCTCGAAGGTTCGTCCATAAATAATATTGATGAATTGCGGTAAAAAGCTCTGGCAATAGCCATTTTTTGCCATTGGCCGATACTTAGTTCTTCTCCTTTTTTAAACAAATTTCCAATAATATTATTGTAACCTAAGGGCAATTTTTCAATTATATCGTCAATTCCGGCGTTTTTAGCAGCTTGTTTAATTTTATCAGGCGAACTTGTATTTGAAATATCTCCTAAAAATATATTTTCTAATGCAGTCATATTGTACAAAGCGAAATCCTGAAATACCGCTGTGATTTGTTTTCTTGTTTCGTTAGGATTAATAATAGAAATATCTTTATCATCAAAAAGAATTTTTCCATTATCAGGCGAATAGAAACCACATAATAATTTTATCATTGTTGTCTTTCCAGAACCATTTGGTCCAACAAGAGCAACAGTTTTTCCGGCGGGAATTTCAATTGAAATTGAATCAAGCGCTTTTCGTTTACTTGACGGATATTGGAAACTAACTTTATCAATAACTATACTTTTTTGTAATGGATTTATTTTTTCAGAAGTTGAAGATGTTTTGTGAAGAACAGGTAATTTCAGAAAATCAAAAAAATCACTTAGGAAAACATTATCTTCATAAAGTCCGGCAATTGACTGAAAAAATTCTTTAAGTATAGTAAAGCCACGTTGAAATATGAAGAAGAACAGGACAACGGTTCCTATAGAAATAGCGCCGGTTACAGCAAGGTGTGTAACATAAGCGAAAGAAAAAAAGATAAATGTTACAGCGAAAATCTGGGCAAAAATATCAGCGATTGCACGTTTGCGAAGCAAAACATTTTTTTGCTTATGCAAATTAGTTTGAATATTGTTAAATCGTTCCGCAAAAAAATTACCAATTCCGAAAAGTCTT
>JAAXXA010000504.1 GCA_013334735.1 Bacteroidota bacterium | reverse complement strand
GGTACTGTCCATGTGTAGGTATTTGCTCCTGTTACTGCTGATATATTGTAGTTTTGACTTGCTCCTGAACATAAGCTTGTAATGCCACTTATTGGTCCCGGAGTAGGAATTGAATTGCCGGTGGCAAGTCTTATCCATTTGTTGTTATCCCAGTAATAAAATCCCGGAGTTACATCTCCTGTAGTTACGGAATCGTAAACCAACAGGCTATTAGCGGGATTTGTAATTGGAGCAGAAGATGTGGTGCTTGTAAGTGCAACTCTCGGTATCCTCATCCCTTGATTTGTACTGCTTACATCAAGCATTGCAGAGGGATCGCTTGCTACGCCGGTAGTGTTTATGGCTGCGCCTTGCGAAAAACAGTAAAAAGTGAAAAATGAAAAGTTAAGAGTTAAAAAGAAGCATAAGGCATAATGGACAAGAGATAAGTGAAACCTTATAACACGATCAGGGGGACAAGTGAAAAAAGCATACTCAATATTTTTTTCAAATGGAAATGTTTTTTTTGGTGCCATAATTTGTAATTTTTTATATAAAAATTAGTTAATAACAATTGTATTTATAAATATTACAAAGACTATTTTTAAATTACAATGATAATTCCGACCTGTCCCGACATGTCGGCGATGCTATAGATGTTAAGTGCAATCTGCATACTTTTCAGATTGGACGATTACCAAAATATCGAAACAGGTCGGTATTAACCATATATGCATACGTCATAAGTTCAATAACTTGAAATTTATTATAACCCTGAAGTTACTCTACTGACCTCATACCAGTTTGTACCATCGCTGATAAATGATATTGTTGAGGCCTTATTTGCTACAGTGGACAGAGTTCCTGCTGATTTAAAGTTTGTACCAAATGTGATTGTCCTAGGAGTAGCGTCTCCAGTTATTAAAATCCATATATGCTGCCCCGCAGTTCCTGCAGCAGAGGCATTAATTGTAGCAGCACCAGTTACATTAACTTTGTGAAGATTTCCTTTTGTTACATCAAGTGAAATTGTAGCGCTATAAGTCATATTATCCATATCACCTGAAATGGCACCGCCAACAACATGTAAAAGTTTATCAGGACTCGTTGTACCTATACCAACTTTACCTCCAGTAGAAGCCGGACTTAAAATAATGTTTCCACCGGTCGCATCAGATCTATTATTGTAAATAGTTAATAACCTTTGATCTCCTTGAAACCTTATTCCCATTCTGTAATCATAACTGGAATACATCTCCATTTCAGTTGTAGTACCTCCCCCCCAATCCAATCTTACATTTTTATTTGCTCCCAATGTCAAAGCCTGTCCCGGATTCGTTGTTCCTATGCCGATATTGCCATTGAAGTAGCTTCTGCCGTTGACTTCCAATCCCAAATCTGTAGAACTTTCTGCGTGAGAGTTTGTAATCTTTAATGCAGTTACTCCAGCAAAATCGTCATTCTTAATATTCAGCAAAGCTCTTCCTGTATTCGTTCCTGTATCATAATAATTATAAATATGTACAAGGTCACTTATTGTTGTGGCGCCACTTCCATAACTATTTCTGTAAAATCTGGCTGCTTCTCCCGAATTGTAAGTTATAGCATACAATGCCCTAAGATCTGCTACATCGCTTCTTAAATCTAACTTCGCTAATGGCCCCGTCGTTCCGATGCCAACGTTGCCCGATGATGGTTGTAATACTAAATTACCTCCATTTGCCAAACCATAATCTTGTGTTTGCAATGCAAAATATCTATTTGCAAGATTAGCGGCCCCCATAGCGTTAATATTTAAAGTAAAAGGATAATTTGCCAAATTTTCATTAGACTTAAGGTCTAATACATTTGTAGCTGAAGTATATGTTTTTACATTAGGATATTGAACCATTAAAGGTGTGCTGGGTTCTGTTGTTCCGATGCCGACATTGCCGGAAGTATTTATTATCATTCTTGTTCCGCTATACGTAGTACCATCATAAGTACCAAAAATGAAATTTCTACTTGAGTGAGCGGTAAAAAGCATCCCATGAAAGGGACTTACAATCCCGGCATCGTATCTTATGGTTTCGGCAGGTCCCAATAATTGCAGCGAATTAGGGTATGTTATCCTAACATTGCCATTTACGTCCAACTTCACACCAGGGCTTGTAGTCCCGATGCCGACGTTGCTGCTTTTGTCAATAGTTATCGCCGGTGTTGCAAAAGTTCCCGTCGTTGACAATCTTAAGCTGGAATCACTTTGGAGATGACCAATTCCCGCCCACTTTGCGCTTGTTTCCGTATAATCAACACCTAACCATATTCCTGCATTTTTCCCACTTCCATTCGCTGTAACGTAAACATAATCACTCGCACTTGCATTATGAACATGTAATTTCTGATTAGGTTCAGTTGTTCCTATGCCGACATTGCCTGCTGAAGTAATTCTCGCCCATTCCGTGTTATTCGTTTTGAAAACAAAATCTTTACTATCGGTGGTTCCAATAAAATTTGTACCTGTAGTTGTTCCTGTATTACCGGTTAAACCCCATGCATTCAGCGCACCATCTGCACCTGTTGCTCCCGTTATACCATCAGCACCAATATTACCGGTTGGACCCTGAGGACCTATTGCCTGTATCCATTGTGTTCCGTTCCAGTAATAAAATCCTGCAGGAGCAAGACCGCTTATTCCATCATTATAAATCATAAGACTTGTAGCCAAAGGTGTATTAAAACCACTCACATCAGTATTAGAACTTAATGATATACGTGGAATAAGAATTCCATGCCTGCTTCCCGTGGCTCCGGAAGGTCCGGTTGCAGAACAGGAAATATCAAGCATCGCCGAATTATTGGCTTCATTACCGGTAGTATTAATAGCTACACCTTGAGAAAAAGAGTAAAAAGCTAAAAGAGAAAAGTAAAAAGTGAACATGGTCACAATACTTCTTGCGATCAGAAAGTTTTTTTTTGTTTTCATAATTAATAATTTTAACTAAAAATTAATAATTGTGTTTATCAAGCAATATTTTACTGCAAATATAGTTATTTTTAAGATAAAAAATAAAAAAATATCAGGTTATCGTATTTTAATTTTCAAAACTTAGAAACTAAATTATTAAATTGCTAACCGTTTGCTAATA
>JAAXXA010000503.1 GCA_013334735.1 Bacteroidota bacterium | reverse complement strand
AAAAAAGATATCGTCTAGTTTTAATAATATTGGTAATATTTATAATGTGCAAAGCAACTATCCAAAAGCATTGGAGTACTATCAGAAATCATTGAGACTTAATGAAAAACTAGGGAATAAAAAAGGAATATCAGAATGCTATAATTCCATAGGAGCCGTTCTTGATGAGCAAGGTAACCTTTCTCAGTCATTAAACTATTATGAAAAATCCTTGAAAATAAATCAAGAACTGGGGAACAAAAAACAGATATCCGGTAGTTATAATAATATTGGAGTTATATATAATGAACTGAAAGCTTATTCAAAAGCAATGGAATATTTCCTAAAATCGCTGCAAATATATGAAGAGCTTGGCGACAAAAAGGGTATTTCAATTAATTACAATAATTTAGGTAATATTTATAAAGAACAATTCCTCTATACAAAAGCATTAGAATATTATCAAAAATCGCTAAACATTTATAAAGAACTCGGAGATAAAGAGGGAATATCAAGTGTTACAAATGATATTGCAGGACTATATATAATTCTTAAAGATTATAAATCAGCATTCGAATATGCGCAAAAAGCCTTAACAACTTCTATTGAAATAGGCGCGTTAGAAAGGAAACAAGATGCTTATTATAACTTGTCCACATTATTCGATGCAACAGGAGATATTAAAAAAGCTCTGTTTTATTATAAACTTTATTCCGAAACGAAAGATTCGATTTTAAATACCGAAAATCAAAATAGGATTATTGAAATGGAAGCAAAATATCAAAGTGAGAAAAAAGAAAAAGAAATTTCCCTACTTAATGAACAAACAAAAAATCAGGATTTAAAGATAGGACAGGAAAAAGAAAAGAAACAAAATCAATTGATAATATTTATAGCATCATTAATTTTTATTATACTGTTTTCCGTTTTGCTTTATTCCCGTTATAGGCATAAACAAAAAAATGCAATGACTATTGCCATGGCTGAACAACAAAAATTAAGATTTAAAGAAGTTATTGAAGCTCAGGAATTGGAGAGGAAAAGAATTGCCGAAGATCTACATGATAGCATCGGACTTATATTGGCAACTGCAAAATTTAATATGACCGAATTGGAGGATATTGTTACATTTAAAGAAGCAGAAGATGAATCTATCCTAAAAAATTCTATTATTTTGGTTGATGAAGCATTTCAGGAAGTACGTAATATTTCACATAATATGATGCCCAGCGCCCTTACTGAACTTGGTTTAGTAACTGCTCTTAAAGAGTTGATATCAAAAATGAATAAGTCGCATAAACTTCATATAGATTTAAAAATTTATGGATTTGATGAGAGGTTGAATGAATTGGTTGAAATTACCGTTTACAGAATTGTTCAGGAGATAATAAGTAATATTATTAAACATGCAGAGGCTACTGTTGTCGATATTATATTAAAAAAAGAAAACACTGAAATTAATTTGAATATTGAAGATAATGGGATTGGCATTGATAAAAACAAGATTGAGAAAAGCTCAGGAATAGGATGGAAAAATATATTTTCCAGAGTTACTATGCTGAATGGCAAAATTAATATTGATTCCAAACATAATCTTGGGACCACGATTAACATTAGTTTTTGTGAAAATAAGAAAGGATAACTCCAAATGGACACCGAGCGGAGCCGAAGTGTAAATAAGGAACCTTATTTTTTAATATTTTTTTCATAATATCAGTTAATAAAAAAATCGTATTTTTGAACTAAATATAAATAATAAAATGCAAGAAACTAAACTTTGTCCTGTTAAAGTATTAATTGTTGATGACCATCAGATGTTCCTCGACGGTTTAAAATTAGTTTTACGTAAAGCCGGTAATATTAAAATAGTTGCTCAGGCTCTCACAGGTATTGAAGCATTGGAAATTATAAGTAACAATAACATTGATCTGGTTGTTACAGATATTCACATGCCTGAAATGTCAGGATTAGAGCTGACAAAAATTATTAAAAAGGATTATCACCAAATTAAAGTATTGGTAGTTACTTCTTTCAGCGACATCGAAATTATAAAACAGATTTTCGACTCGGAAGCTGAAGGTTATATTTTAAAAAATGCAGGGAAGCACGAATTGATTGAAGCGATAGATAAAATATGTGCAGGAGGAATATATTACAGCAATGAGGTTACTTCTTTAATGATGAGGAATATAAAAAATGAAGAAAAATTGGAGGAGCAAATTAATTGTCTTACACAAAGAGAATTGGAAATTTTAAAATTGATATATCAGGAATATTCAAATAACGATATTGCTGCAAAATTAGAAATAAGCCACCTTACAGTCGAAACTCACCGAAAACATATTTTCCGTAAAACAAATTCTAAAACCATTGTAGGTCTCATCAAATTCGCTATTGAGAATAACCTGATATGATTTATACTCATTCTTAAAAGATTTGCAATTGCAAAGATGATTAGAATGAGTTATACCGATAGGAACGAAATAATATTTTTTCGCAATCCTATTCTGTATCGGTATATAACTGGTATTTGATTTTGGAATTTATACACAAATTTTATTAAATAATTCATTCATGTAATATAAAGTTTTTTGCTTGCCTTCCCTCTCTAAGCATAGTAATCTATTTTGTGCTTGTCCGTAATATAAACGATTTTTGAAATAATTAATTTAAGAACAAGAATTAACGATTTTAGATTTATGATTTTCAAATACTTCTAAAATCATAAACCTATAGTGAGCGTAGCCGAACTATCAGTGTTCCTTGTTCTTAAATCAAAAGCATCATACATTACAGACAGACTATATTTAATCCCCTATTAAAACCTAAGCCCTTGTTGGTGATAACACCAACAAAGCTTTTACACAACCACTATATACCCGCTTGCAGGTATATTGCCATACCTGCTTCAAGGTATTGATAATGAGATAAATCTATTTTAATTTTGTTTTTTGTATTCTCATTCAAAGATTACCTCTTTCAAACGATGTTTATTGCGTATTACTACAAAATTTTACACAAAACTTAAAATTATGACAACTGACAAAATATTTCAAATCGCGAGAATTATCATCTATGCACTTCTCGTTTTCTATTTTGCACTTTCAACTTTTAACTCTTTTTCTCAGG
>JAAXXA010000502.1 GCA_013334735.1 Bacteroidota bacterium | reverse complement strand
TGTTATTGTACCATAAATTAGCATTTAGTATTTGATTTTTTTTTATTCTCAGAAAAATTTCCTGCATTAATCCATACTGCCCAACAAAAGCATTAGTTTGAGTCAAGCTTGGTTTATTAAAATCGGATATATTGATGTAAGGAAAATTATTTCGCGCTAGATGACACAAAACAGATGTCGAAGAATATATCTTTTCGTTGCTTAATATTACTTTTGTATGAGAATCCTGTTTTCCAAAGCTACCCAAACCACAATTAATCCCCACGTTAAAACTTTTTTCAAAACGAGGATTGTTGCCAATATGAAGGCTTCCGCCTATAACTCCGTTTCCAAACAAAGAACTTGCTCCGCCATATTGCAATTCCACATCATTAAAAAATGTAACAGGTAATAATGCAACATCAATAGTGTTGATATTAGCGGGATTTATTAAAAAGCCATTCCAGAACACACCAATCTGATCTGAACCTGACCCACGAATGGAAATAGTTGCAAGGCTTCCGTTTCCATATGATTTTACTAAAGCATAAGATTGTTCGGTAAGAAAATCGGCTACAGTTTCATTTTTAATGTCGGAGAGGCAAACGGAATCAAATTTAATTGTCTTAATCCCCACGGCAAAATTATCTATCCGATTCCCATGGATATCAATTGTGTTTAATGTGTGAATACTATCCTTTGTCTGAGCAAAAAGAAAATCAGAAAGTACTGTGAATACTATTGAAATGAAACTAATTAATAAACATTTTTTCATCTTCGGTCTCTACATTCTGAGCAAAGCGGAAAAAAGAAACAATGATTATTACAGCAAATGGAAATATTATATTTTGATGTTATAATCAAGCCTTTCACCCGAAAGCTATCAATTTTAAATATTGCGAATGGCAGGTCTTCTGACTTGTTCATTTCCAGAGGCCTTCCCATCCCGACACCTGTCGGGACAGTGGCATTAAGAGTCTGGAAATTAAAAGAACTTACAGCAGCGGGTACTGTTCAGGATTTTCACCTGATTCCCTATTATGGCTCATTCCAGAAGAGGAATAAGCTCGCCATTAATAAAAAGCAAAAATATATAAAAAAAACAAATCTAATAAATAAAAATACAAACATAAATAGATTTAGCTAGTCGTGATATTTTTAAAAATTAGTTTTTGTCAATAATGGAGTCATAGTAAACCTTTGCTTTTCCAAGATAAACTCCTTGAAGCAAAATATAGAACTATGTGGCTAATGAAAAGTTAATTATCAGGAGTACTGTTATTGTTGGCTGGAGTAACTGTTTTTTTTATAGTACTGGATTTGATAGTCGGCTTGGTTGTTTTTTTTGTTTCGGGAACATCCTTTGGAACTAAAATGCCATTAGCATATTTAGTAACACTTTTAACACTTCCATCTACATTATAATTTTCCCAATCGCCTACTTTTTTACCTTTTGAAAATTTTCCCTGCATAGTTTTTTCCCCCCTGTTATTATAATATGTCCAAACACTATCTTTTAGATTTTCAAAATACCTGCCTTCGGATTTTTTTTCCCCTGAGCTTTTATAATATGTTGTCCACTCCCCCGATTTTTTATTATCTTTATATGAACCTTCAGCGCTTAAAAGCCCATTATTAAAATATAATTTACAATCCCCATCTCTTTTGCCATAATAGTATTCTAATTCTTCCCGTATCAAACCTGAATAATAATAATACTTTGAACTTGTACCATGCTTGGTATCATTTTTAAAAGTAACTTCAAAAATTAATATTCCGTCACGAGAGTAAAACTTCCATAAACCTTGCTTACCTTTTGAATCATAAACATTCAAATGTTTGTCCTTACGGGGTGAATATTTAGGACGTTCCGCAAATTGCTCTTCCACCGGAGCTTTTTTATCCTGCGACATAACAGCAAAAGGAAGAGTGGAGTATATCAAAAATAATATTATAAATTTTTTCAAATTCATTAATTTAACAATTTATTTTATAAAGATATGATATTTCACAAAAAATATCAAACAAAATTATAATAATATTTTACTTATATTTAAAAAAAATGTTTCAAAAAAACAGAAAAATATTTATCTGACCCTTAAATTTCTTCCAATTTTAAGTAAAGAACTTGATTTTAATCCATTCAACCTACAAATTGTGGCAACAGAAGATTTTGTTTTCAATGCAATTTTTGAAAGAGTATCACCACTTCTAACTTTATAATATTTAGCGCTACCCGAAACTTTTTTGATATCGCTAACATATTGGAAGCTTTTTTTAGAAATAAATATAGTATCTTTCAAAACAGAACCTGTTTTAAAATCAATAAGGTTTAAAGGATTTAAAGGCGCTCCATGATATCTTACTTCAAAATGCAGATGAGGACCTGTTGATCGTCCCGTACTACCACCCAAACCAAGCATTTCGCCTGCTTTAACCGGTTGATTAGGTAAAACTTTGGATGCCGATAAATGCCCATAAAGCGTTTCAAGCCCATTCAAATGCCTGACAATAATAACATTTCCATACCCCCAACCCCATTTTGAGACCCTAACAATTCCATCAAAAGCGCATCTTACAGTATCACCTTTATTAAGCCCAATGTCAACACCATAATGAAACTGCCAGCGCCTCCATCCAAAAGGCGAAGTCATAAATCCCTGTACCGGTTCATAAAAACAATGACCAAAATTATCCTGCAGAGCTATTTTAACAGTATCTTCCATTTTAGAAGGATCGAAATTCTTATTAAAAAGGAAAAGTATATCATTACTCCACTCTCCTCCATAAGCTAATTTAATTGAATCAGACGGAAATGATACAGTATTGTTTAATACAGAATCTGTTGCATATATTGCAGAATCTGCTGCATAGAATAAAGGAGCTAGAGAATCGGTAACTTCAATATTTATTGAAGAAAGATTCAGACTATCATTTAAACTTTCAAAAATAGTTAAACTATCTGACGGCATTTCTTGCGCATCAATATTTAAAGTATAAAGGAAAAAGAAAGCAAAAAAACATGAAATTTTTAAACGTATCATTCTGAAAACAAATTAAATATAAAAACGAAAAAAGTATTATGCTAAGCTTTTCCTAACAAAATAGCCAAACTCTTTCACGTCCTAAAGATATA
>JAAXXA010000501.1 GCA_013334735.1 Bacteroidota bacterium | reverse complement strand
CAGGCTGGGAATTATTGATGCTGCTGAATGCCCGCCTACTTTTGGCGTTGAAGATACCGTTATTGGCTTAATTGCAGGTGGCGAACATGCAGTACAAAAAGCAGTAGAACATGCTGAAGACAAGTTTGACGCGGGTTGGGAAGATTTATTAAAAAATGATCTGTGTGAAAACGATATTGTTATTGGGATTTCTGCATCAGGCGGAGCGCCTTATGTTCTGGGCGCTTTGCAAAAGTGCAGTCAGTACGGTATTGCTACAGGGGTAATTACAAATAATGAAAACACTGCTATTGCCAAAGAAGCTATGATTGCTATCGAAGTAAATACCGGTCCCGAGTTTATTACAGGAAGCACACGTATGAAAGCCGGTACTTCTACAAAAATGATCCTTAATATGATTTCGACTTCGGTTATGGTTAAACTTGGCAAGGTTAAGGGAAACAAAATGATAGATATGAAGCTTGTTAACAATAAACTTATTGAAAGAGGAACTAAAATTATTATGGAAGTGCTTTCTTTAAGTCATGATGAAGCCTCGGCTCTTTTGCTCGAAAAAGGAAGTGTTAGAAAAGCTATTGAAAGTTAGATGGAATGTTCTTGCGATAAAAAAAATGTATCTTAATATAAGTTGGCAGTCAGCAAATAGCAGTTAGCAAAGATTGTTGATATATAATACTGAAATATTGTCTGATTGCTGAATACTTGTCATTTCGTCTTTATGGAGAAATCTAACAATTATCAATATCGATTGTTAAATGGAGTTAATTACAACAAAGGAAAAGCTTAAAATGAAAGACATAGATTTTTTTATTTTAAAATAATTGAGGTTTAAACATTTGATAATATATTGGATATTGAACTAATTAAAGGAGGTGTTATGAAAAAAATTCAGCTAATTTTTGCGCTTATTTGCATATCGGTTTATTCGCATGCAAGTTCGGTTAATGTTGGACCTATAACGTATAGCGTGTCTACTAGCTGGGCAGGCGTAGATACTATAAAAATAAATGGGATTGTAACTATTGGCAACGGTGGGTTTTTAACTATAGACCCGGGAACAATTGTATATTTCCAAGGAAATGGTAATTGCATAAAAATTACCGGCACAGGTATATTAAGGGCAGAAGGGACAGTAACTGATTCAATTGTCTTTACTGCATCAGATAAAGTCAATAAAAATTATCGTGGGATAAGATTCGATTATCCTACAAGTAATGTAAATAGTATAATTAAATATTGTATTATTGAATATGCTTATATGCAAGAGTCTTATACAGAAGGTTCAGGAGGAGGGATTTGTATTCGAAGCACTGAATCTCTTAAATGGTCAAATTTAATAGTTTCGAATAGCAGAATCTCTAACAATGGTTGTGATAAATATGGGGGTGGGCTTTATTTATTATATTCGAATCCCACGATAACAGGGAATGTAATAAGTTATAATACTGTTGCAGGTACTATATGTGATGGGGGTGGGCTTTATTTAACTTATTCTAATCCTGTAATAACAAATAATAAAATATTTAATAATTCCGCTTCTGGTAATATTGCTTATGGGGGTGGGTTTTATATAGATAATTCTAATCCTCAAATAAAAAATAACGAAATAAGTAATAATGCTACAACTGGTAAGGGCGCCGGCATTTATTTATCATATTCAAATCCTGTTATAACAGATAATTTAATTAATAATAATACTGCAAGTAGTGGCGGTGGAGGGATTTGTTTAACAAGTTCAAATGCTGACATTTCATACAATACTATTGTATATAACAATGCGCCGGGCTCAGCCGGAGGAGGTATCTATTGTGAATATGATTGCGAATCTACAATAATAAATAGTAATACCATAAGTAATAATTACTGCAGTTATGATGGTGGAGGTATTGCTCTATACGACTCTGTTCTATCAATTACAAATAATACAATTACAAATAATTTTGGAAGAAACGGTGGCGGTATTTCAATTACCCAAGCAGGATTGTTTTTAACGTTTACCAATAATACCATTTGTAATAATCAGTCATATTACGGGGGTGGTATTTATTTTTCATACGACAGTTCTCCTTCTATTAAAAATTCTATTATTTGGGGAAATACTGCTTCTTCAGTCAGTCAGGGTTATCAGGTTTATATTGAAAGAGAAGAATCTGACCCTGATTTTTATTATTGTGATATACAAGGTGGATTAGCCGCATTTGGGAAAAATTATTTTATAACTTATAACGGAATTTATAGCAACAATATCAATAGCAATCCTTTATTTGAAGATATTAGTGAGGGTGTGGGTAACCTTTATGACGGAGTAAATGCTAATTGGCGTTTGCAAAATTTATCTCCATGTAAGGATAAAGGCAACACCGATACAACAGGTCTTCCATTAAGGGATAGGGATGGGAACCTGAGAATATTGAATGACAGGGTAGATATAGGGGCTTATGAATATGGTCCATGCACAAACCCAACTTCAGCCGGCACAATTTCTGAAACCCAAATAATATGCTTGGGAAGTGTTCCTGATGAAATTACAAACAATAATTTGCCAAGTGGTACAACAGGAATGTTAGTATATAAATGGCAAGTCTCAAATACAAGCGCAACAGAAAATTTTGTCGATATTCCTAACAGTAATTCCGATAGTTATCACCCCGAGTTATTAACACAAACGTCTTGGTTTAGGCGGCTTGTTCGGGTTTATTGCGCTGCTGATTGGTCTGGCTCCCTCGCGTCGAATGTTATTGAAATAAATGTAAATCCAACTTCTGTCGGTGGTACAATTAGCGGGACCAACAGCATTACTTATGGTAATGAAACAGGCTCGATAACACTTAACGGAAATACAGGAACTATTCAAAAATGGCAGAAAAAGCTGAATAACGGTAGCTGGGAAAATATCATTAACACTAACTCTACATATTCTGAAACTCCTGGCTCTGCCGGTATCTGGTATTATCGCGCAGTTATAAAAAGCGGAATTTGCCCCGAAGTTAATTCTAACGAATTTGGAATAAGCGTTCATAAAAAAGACTTAAGCATTAATGGTACATTTTCAGTTTTTGATAAAGTATATGATGGCGCTAATACAGCCGTAATTGACCAAAATAATTTAAGTTTA
>JAAXXA010000500.1 GCA_013334735.1 Bacteroidota bacterium | reverse complement strand
ATATTAATCAGATGAATTTTCGGAAAGAAATTGGTATTTATGCTTAATACCTATTCTATAAATAATTAGTCTAAAGGCTAATTTATTTATAGAATGATTTATAACAATCGTTAATAGTTGTTCAACATTTTCTTTTTACTATACATATTGAGTGTCGGTATTTTTCAAAATTGAATTTCCCTCTGCCCTATTTTCAATATATTTTCCAAATTTTATTTTATCAAAAAATACGGCAGCTAAAATGATTTAATACCAATCTTTTTTCTAAAAGACACAATCGAATTCGCTGCGGCGAAGAAAAAGCAGATTGATAAATGCCGATTTGATTTGTGTTAATTCTTCTTTTTAAAGAATATTACAGAAAGCTAAACGGTATAAAAATGGTTTTTTTATTAACCTTTTTGACTTTGTGATGATTATATTGGAATGTTTTGGCTAAATCTCTGTATAATAATTGTTTGAAGAAATATATACTCTTTCAATGATTGATTTCCGAGGTAGAGCCTTGAGGTATTTATACGAACACGTGTTTCTTGCCATCAAAGGGATTCCTAATACCGAGTTGCTTTCATAAATGCAATTTAACTCTTAAATTTCAATGAAAGCAGTTCGGCATAATACCAAGTAAGCATTCTTCGCCTCCGCTGCGCCATGGCGGAGGTGGAGCTAATCAATATTATATCTATGAATGCAACTTGGTATAATGCCACGCAAAAATACATTGATTTGATAAAGTATAATATTTAATTGCAGATGTTACAGGTCCCGCACTCCTTTCGCTTGGCGACGACGGAAATAATTTTGATGTTTTATTGGGATATAAAGTGGAACCTATTAAAATAAAGGGATATAGGTTTTATAATATTTGATAAAATTTCATCTGAATGTTTTTTATATGGGCACTTCTACTGCGCTCAGTGACCATGAAATCAACAAATTAATTCATATAGCATATTTATTCTTTCACAAAAGCAATCTTATTCGTGCTTGAATAATTTCCACTACTTAAGTAATAATAATAGTAACCGCTTTTTATTTTTTCACCGAAATTGTTTGTACCATCCCACGTAATATAATGAACTCCTGCCTGCTGATAAGCACTTTGAAGGGTTTTAATCTCAGTGCCAAGTACATTATATACTTTCAGAATAACTTTACCTGATACTGGAAGATTATAACAAATTGTTTGTTCCGTACTAAAAGGGTTTGGATATACAAAAGATTTTAAATTATCAGTTTTAATAATTTCAGAAATTCCCTGATGAATAGTAGTATCAACATAAAGATCAGGAAGAGGAAGTTTAACATCGGTATAAATGTGATATTCACCCGGGTTATATTGCAGTGTAAAGTTATTTCCTACTGTCTGCCCTGTTTGTATGTCAAGACTGTCGCCTGAAAAATAGTCATACCATTTACCTGTGTGAGAAAATTCAGGCCAAACGGGTTTTGATGCAACATCAAAATTTCCAAGAACTACGGCGCTCATATCCGATCCAACATAACCATCGTCAAATAAGCGGATACGTTTATCATAACTACCAACATTCATATCGAAATTAGAAGTTCTGAAAATCGGGTAATTAATTTTCAATTTAATTAACGCGGCATATTTTTTAAACAGCAATAAACGATACGGGTCATTCATATAATCCCACTTTGGAGGTTTTTTTTCTGTACGTGTTTCATCTGTCATAGAGGGCCAGTTGATTGAATAATCAAATCCGCGTTCTCCAAACTCCCAAAACATTTTAGGACCCGGTACGGTAAAAAACAGCGCAGCAGCCTCTCCCATTCTATCAAGCGCAGTAATTTTATTCCGAGTATTATAAAAAGTGTCTGTGCCTATAACATTAATATTACCATAAGAAATGTTACGGTACATCAGTCTTTCTTCATCGTGGCTTTCCATATATCCGATAAGGTTATGATTACCCCAACCTCTTGCTTTATATGATACAGCCCCCTGAAAATCGTCATTATTGTTACAAAACCCCATAGAAGCCTGATTATACGTGATATTTGCGCTTGTTCCGCACCACAGCATAAAACCAAAATCTGCAAGTTCTTTTTCCTCGTAATTATCAGCAAAATTCTCAAGTATCATAAATGTTCCGGGATGTTTTTGCCACACCACGCCGGCAAGGCGTTTTAAAGCATTTATACGATTAATATCATATTGTCCGAATGAATTTACATCGGTGGTCAAAACATCACCATTAGCATCATAAGTAACAGAAACTTTATTTGTAAAACCCTTGGTAAAATCAAGTCTGAATCCATCAGCATGATATTCTGTAGCCCAATAATTAAGCACGCTGTCAATATAAGTTTTGGTATATGAACTTTCGTGATTAAAATCGCAATGATATCCGAAAGGGTGAGGAATAAGTTCGTTGAACCAAAGATTACCGGGAGCAGGTCGTTGCTTGTCTTTGTTATAATACAAACGGGCTAAAGGATTTTGTCCGGAAGCATGGTTAAGTACAATGTCCAGAATTACTGCAATACCGTTATTGTGGCAGGTGTTGATAAGACTTTTCAACATATTTTTTGTACCATAGCATTTGTCGGGAGCAAAATGTAAAGAAGTCATATATCCCCAACTATCGTTTCCATCGTATTCGGTAACAGGCATCAATTCTACAGCATTTACGCCTATTTTTTTTATATATTGAATGCTGTCTTCAACAGTTTTAAAATTATGAGTAAGATGGAAATCGCGAACCAACAATTCATAAATTACAAGATCCCTATTGTCGGGTTTCTGAAAAGAAGCGTCTGTCCAGATGAAAGGAGTTTGCCCTGTTTGGAAAACAGAAACTAACTGAGAAGTTTTACCAATAGGATAAGAAAGCAGATTGGGGTAAATAATAGGATTAATTCCGGGGTCGTTCCATCTGTCAAGTACCTTATCAGAGTATGGATCCGCGATATTTATATCATTATCAACAAAATACTGGAAGCGATATTCCTTCATTGGAGTTAAGCCCGTAAGGCTTATCCAGTAACGATTTCCATCGATAGTTTTATTCAATTGATATTCGGGAGCCAGTTCCCAATTACTATTATCCCAAATCAGATAAACAAAATTTTTGTTCGGCGCGAATAATTGT
>JAAXXA010000499.1 GCA_013334735.1 Bacteroidota bacterium | reverse complement strand
GTTTCAATTCTTTCGTAAACTTTTTCTCCATAAACATCAAAAATTTCTAAGTGTATTTTATCAGAAGGGTTTTTACTCAGTAAAATATTAAGGCTGCTATTACAGGGATTTGGATATGTCATAAAATTTACGGAATTTCTAAAATCTTCTATTCCCTGAATTATACTTCCCACAGTATTTAATACCCAATTATTAGGATCCACTACCATTCCCGTAATATTTTTATGCGTTGGTATTTTAAAACTATTAACATTATTAGTTTGATAAACTTTTATTAATGTATCGCCATCGGGAGAAATAAGTTTATATTCCATAAGCATTTTAAACAAAGTTGTTGTTGAAGATGATGTAGTTTGCGCTGAAGTAAAATATAAAGTGTCGTTTATTTGATGCCACAATAAGCTGTATATTGGATAACCTTCACCGTAATACCATTGATTAAAAAAATCAGTGAAATCCTTTGATGAATTGGCTTCCAAAACTGCTTTAAAATCATCGCCACCGGCTGTGCTGTCGCTGTAAATATTTTGAAAATCTTTTAATGTTTTAAAAAAAACAGAATCGTCCTGAAGTTCAAAACGAATATTGTGAATAATTGCAGACCCTTTATCATAAGATAATCGTGAATCAAATATTCTGAGTTCATCATTGGTTTGAGAAAAGGGAACATAAACACTACCATCGGAAACAGATAGAACATTCTCATGAACATCAGCCATGTCGCTTTGTGCTTTTGCCCACGAACGCAGGTATTGGTGGGCAAGATATTCGCTATACGATGCAAAACCTTCATTTATCCATATATCGCTCCAGCTATTGCATGTAACATGATCGCCAAACCACATATGCGCTAGCTCATGACATACCAGATCGAATGTGAAAAAGCCAAGTGTAGTCATAGTTTGATGCTCCATACCTCCGCTTAGTGGCGCCATGCAGTGCCCGTATTTTTCGTTAATATAAGGATACATTCCAAAAAGAGAACTGTATAATTCAATCATTGGGGCAGTGCTGTCAATAAAACTTTTAAAATATGGAAGTGTTTGAGGATTATCATAAATGTAATTTTGGATCATAACAGAATCTGTAGTTCCTGCGGGATGGGCATAAATGGTATAATCAACATATTTGGCAACAGCAAACGATATTAAATAATAATCTATCGGGTTTCTCGATTTCCATTCATATCTTAATTTATTATTTGGCATTGTAGTAATGGCGGTAAGTAATCCATTCGACCCGGCTTTATTAGTGTTGTCGGTAGTTATAAATACCCAGCTCGAATCAGCTTTGTCGTTAAGATCTTGTTTGCAGGGCCACCATTGGTTAGCGTTAAATGGTTCCGAAAGTGTCCAAACCACTTCGTTTCCCCAGCTCGGCGAGTTTTCGTGAGAAATACCTGAAAAAAAACCTCCCGATGAAGCTCCTCCGTGATAAAATATTTTCGCGCTAAAGCTACTGCCAATAGTAATTGGAGTACCAAGAGGAATTTTTACCAGCCCGTTGGAATGCATAACAGCTTTGGTCAGATTGTTAATTTTTGCAGAATCAACGGTAAGTTCATCAATAAGTTCAACTACAAATGTGTCTAAAGGATTAATTTTAACTACAGCATTAATAGTAACATTTCCTTCAACATTAGTTGAAGTTCTTTCAACAGCTAAATCAAGCCAGTAAAATTTTACATCATAATTATTTTCGTGGTCACTTTGAATATCAAATTTTGAGATTTTTACTGATCTATTTTTGAGATTTTTGCATTTGGTTCGTGTTTCCAATTCAGATACTCTTTGCGGGTAAACGTAAGCAATCAAAAGAATTGCACAAAGAGTAAATATGATTTTTTTCATAAAGTATTTTTTTCAAAGTTAAATATTTATAGAAAAGTTTTGAATTTTTATTTTATTTATGTTTTAATACCAACCTTTAAAGTCTCTCATAGCCGTCAATTGCCCTTGTTGGTAATTAACCACGACCTGAGCTTGGGCTAGTTCGACTTCTCTCACCACAAGTTCGCTCAGCTAACAATGGTCGTGGCAATTAATAATGCGGAGACTTATCCTATTCAGATTATGCTTCCTGTGTATAAAAATACTTTATGTAATGGTATTAATTCTTCTGATTTGTAACTTTACCATTGTTCTTGTGAAACGTAGAGTCTAGTTCTTTACGTATATCTTCGAAATGTAGTTTTGGAATTATTAATGGCGCAAATGCTGATACTGTTGGGTAAAGCAGTGATTCATTTTTTGCATTTTGTGGAATAATGTTTATTTTATTGATGAACATTAAAAGAATGCTAATAATGAATGCTATTTTTAATAATCCGAAAAATGCTCCTGATAATTTATTCAGGAATCCAAGAGCTAAAACATTTATTGATTTTTCGAGTAATTTGGCAAGTAAGTATATCAAAAAAACAATTAAAATAAAAGTAATTGCAAATGATATCAAAGGAGCATACTGAGATGTGAGATTTAGCGCATCAGATATGTAAAATGAAAAATTTAACCCGATATAAACGCCCAAAACTAATCCTAAAAGTGACGACACTTCAATTATAAGTCCGTGTGTAAAACCCTTGTAAATAAACCATACCAAAGGAATGGCTAGTATAATGTCGATATAGTTCATGCTTTTTCCTGTTGAAAAAAATGTTTTTTATTTTTTTTCAAAATTACGCGAAATAATTAAAATATATACATCCGTTTTTATCTACCCGAATCTATCTGTAAAACTACTATTTCGTTCGGTAAAGTCTGTTAGCTGTTATTTGAGCTTAATAAACAGATATCCTCCTGCTAACGTAGAATACATTTTGAACCGCCTACTCTGCTTTTGTATGTTTGCTTTCAATTATTTAAATATAGTGTTTGCAAGCACTTATTTCACTATAAAATGATAAAAAAAATTATTTCAATATTATTTCTGCTGATCATAAACAGTTTTGTTTTTGCACAAAGCGAAAAGAGGACATACACTGCTTCAAGATGCGCAATTAACCCAAAGATTGATGGAGTACTTGATGATGCAGCATGGAAGCAGGCAGCTATTGCCACAGGAATGTATCAACTAAGACCTGACCAAGGAAAAAAAGCACAATATGAAACGGAAGTAAAAATAATTTATAACGA
>JAAXXA010000498.1 GCA_013334735.1 Bacteroidota bacterium | reverse complement strand
CTGTGCTGTAAATACCGGGGGTAAGAATCTGACCGTTCCCTAAACCAACTTCTAAATCAGCGCCTCCCAGCCCGCTTAAATATGTATATGCATTATCAACAGCCGTTGCTGCTAAAGCTGAATTAGCATCAGCCACATGAATTTGTCCAATCACTATTCCCGGTGGAAATCCTGTTAACGCGCCCACGTTAGTACCAATATCACCTGCAACGGATGTAGCTATTCCCGTATTAGTGAATGCTCCAGAGGCAGTAAATAATGCAAAACCGGAAGCGGAACCCAAATCAGGCGCCTGTCCGTAATTTATATTTGGAAAGACTAATAAAACAATGGCTGTTATAAAAAGTCGAATTATACTTTTCATTTTTAATGTATTTATCCTTGAATAAATTTTCACAATACAAAGGTGGGGCAATTGATTCCGTAAAGTGTTACACAACTCTGTTAATAAGTTGCAACTTTCACACATTTATACTGCAAACGAGATAAATTGTCGCATCTAATGGTTGCAATAAGGTAATAGGTATAGGGTTAGATATAGCGCGTAATACCTAATACCCTTTATCCGAAACCAAAATATGCAAATTTATACCACACATAGTATATCTAGCATCTAAAAGGAATTGAATCATTATTCATCATTCATAAAAAGATATATGATACGCAAAAAACCAATGTAATCGTTCTAATCTGACTGATGTAAGGAAAGTTTCGATTGTATCTTTTAGAACGAACATTGGTATTATATTTTATTATCTGTAATAAATTTTACTAACAGGAAGATAATAATGCCTATATCAAACTAATTAATACAACAGTTTATAAAGTTCTTTCAAATCCGGAGATAAGATGATTTCTGTTCTGCGGTTACTTGCGCGTCCTTCGACAGTTTCATTAGTTTTTACAGGGTGAAATTCGCCTCTTCCTGATGCAGTGATCCGATTTGAATCAAAGCTATATTCATTTGTTAAAATACGTAAAATGGATGTAGCTCTTGCTGTGCTTAAATCCCAATTATCTTTAAATTGCGCGGTTTTAATGGGAACATTATCAGTATGACCTTCAATCATCACGGCAACATCTTTAGTAGTGGCAAGAACTTTAGCAAGAGTTTTGAGGGCTTCTTTTCCTTTAGTGTCAACCACATCGCTACCCGATTTAAATAACAATTTTTCTTCCATTGAAACATAAACATTCCCGTCTTTATAGTAAACGCTTAACTCGTCTGTTTTATAATTCATCAGCGCATCGGCTATTGAACTCTGAAGCTTTATCATTACATCTTTTTGAGCTTGTATCATATCCTGAAATTTCTTTAACTGTTTAGCTTGTTCGGCAATAGTTAATTTCGATACTGTAGAAAGAGTCTTAAAGTCATTTTCAGCCACAATACTTTCATTTTGCAAGTTTGTTTTCTCATTCTGCAAACCTGTTTTTTCTTTGTTGAGTTTTGCTACCTGTGTATTACAATCATTCAGTTGAGCGAGTGTTTTGGCGCTGTCAGTACGAAGTTTATCTACTTTAGCTTCGGAAGCCATAAATTTTTTATTCGACACGCATGACGTAAATATCAAGCTAAGAATTATGCATGAGAATGCAAGTAAGTGTGATGTTTTTTTCATTTTGTTTTTTTTAAGTGAATAATAATACTGCAAAGATGATTACCTTTATAAAAATAAGAGTTACAAAACTTTTGAAATAAGTTACATGATTCACACGTTTAATAAAGTACTTAGAGTGCCTAAAGTTTGGAGTGCCTAAAGTTAAACTATTCTTATCCATATTTTAAAACTTTAAGTACTCCAAACTTTAGGCACTCTAGGCACTATTTACTCAATATCCTGAACTCTGTTCTTCTGTTCAACTGGCGTCCTTCGCTGGTTTTGTTAGAAACTGCAGGTTCGGTTTCGCCATATCCTTTAGATACCAAGCGGTTTAAATTTATCCCGTTTGTTGTTAACCAGTCAACTACTGATTTGGCGCGGGCATTCGAAAGTATCACATTATACTCATTGGTTCCCACGCTGTCGGTATGAGAAGCAATTTCAATTTTAATCGTTGGATAT
The DNA here is from genome assembly GCA_013334735.1 of Bacteroidota bacterium. Classification (GTDB taxonomy): domain Bacteria; phylum Bacteroidota; class Bacteroidia; order Bacteroidales; family CG2-30-32-10; genus JAAXXA01. The sequence continues at coordinate 1,072 of JAAXXA010000498.1, read as the reverse complement.
TCATTCATCAAAGCAGCCAATTTTTTAAGCTCGTAAGTTGATTCTAACCTCAAGGTAGCTTTGTCAAAATCATAAAAAATATTCTTCAGCACGATTTTTTTACCGGCTTCAATTTTATCAAGATATATATCTTTTACAACTTCCTGATATTCTTTCATCACGGGGATGTCGAAATTTTCAGAGTGGAATAAATATCCAGGCGCACTAACAAAAATCCCGTAATTTCTTCCTGAGGGCAATGTAACCAAAAACTTTCCCGTAACACTATTTGACTGAAGAATGGAAATTGTCCGGGCTTTCATATTATCAACTATCTCAACGGATGCCTTTACGGGAAGCAGAGTTTTTGCATCCAGTACGCGTCCTTTAAACAATGTTAAAGGATTAACATTGATCGTATAATTTACACTATCAGGAATAAATTTTTCTCTTCCCAAAAATGATATCATATAAATATCTTTTTCTCCGTATCCGTTATTTTTTACGGAAGCATAATAACCGTGTTTTCCATTGGCAGAAAGGACAAAGAATACATCATCATCGGGAGAATTAACAGGATAACCTATATTTACAGGTTTTGACCAGATATTTGTGCTATCATTATATTTTGACCAGAAAATATCATAACCACCCATAGTTTCATGTCCTTTTGAACTGAAGAATAAGGTTCTATCATCAGCGTGCATGAATATTCCGTCTTCATCATATTTAGTATTGATAACAAGTCCAAGATTTTCAGGAGGTCCCCATTTTCCTTCTTTGTCGAGATGACTAAGGAAAATATCGCGTCCACCATAACTCAAATCTTCCCTATCGCTAACAAAATAAAGTGTTTTCTGATCGCCGGAAAGACATGCTGATGATTCATGATATTTAGTATTTATCTCTTTACCCAGACTAACAGGTTCCGTCCAATCCGATCCATTAAGTTTACTTTCGAACAGATCGCCACCGTTAATATCGCCTTTGTAAACAAATAATCTTTGTCCATCAGTGGATAATCCTGCTGCAGCATCGTGAGTTTCAGTATTAACGGGAGGTCCAATATTTTTCGGAGCATCCCATTTCCCAT
>JAAXXA010000497.1 GCA_013334735.1 Bacteroidota bacterium | reverse complement strand
AAAAAGTTTACGAAAGCCTACGCCGACAAGTTGCTGCAATAAATAAGCTTACTTCTAAAGATATGTATTTCTTCGATTATGGAAATGCTTTTTTATTAGAATCAGGCAGAGCCGGAGCTGATATTAAGAAGCCGAACGGTGATTTTAAATATCCGAGTTATGTACAGGATATAATGGGTCCAATGTGTTTTGACTATGGCTTCGGTCCTTTCCGATGGGTGTGTACTTCCTCCAAACCTGAAGACCTTGATGTTACTGATAATATTGCAATGCAGGTTTTAACGGAAATTTCAAAAAATTCACCTGTTGAAATAAAACGTCAGATGTCGGATAACATACTATGGATAAGCGAAGCAAAGAAAAACAAATTAGTTGTCGGTTCTCAGGCAAGAATATTATATGCAGATGCAGAAGGCAGGACTAAGATTGCAGAGGCTTTTAATAAATCTATTCGCGATGGAGAAATTTCAGCGTCTATAGTGATTGGCCGCGATCATCACGATGTTTCTGGGACTGATTCGCCTTACAGAGAAACTTCTAACATTTACGATGGTTCCTGCTTTACAGCTGATATGGCAATACAGAATGTTATAGGCGATTCATTCAGGGGAGCAACATGGGTTTCCATTCATAACGGTGGCGGAGTTGGCTGGGGCGAAGTTATAAACGGAGGATTCGGTATGGTGTTAGACGGTTCTGATGATGCCGACCGCAAACTTAAAATGATGCTTTTCTGGGATGTGAATAATGGAATTTCCCGTCGTTCATGGGCGCGCAACGAAGGCGCTATGTTTGCCATTAAACGCGCTATGCAAAATGAATCAAAACTTAAAGTTACTTTGCCGAATCTCGTGGATGATGAGTTGCTGGAAGGATTGATATGATTATTTCAATTTACTATGCTTATTTCCATAAGTAAAATATAGCGCCAACCCTATTACAAGCCATATTAAAAAACGAAGCCAGTTGGTGATACCGAGTTGAGAAATAAGATACATATTAGTGAGCAAGCCCAGCACCGGTATTAACGATAGTTCTTTTATCGTGCTATATACAGTTAAAAAAAGGCCACCGATTACAAAAATTAAAAAAGGGATTTTATGTTTAAAAACATCCCAGCCCGAAAGTGCAGGATTATCAGGATCTGTATTGTTTAAAAACATTTTTACTCCTTCTGTATTGAAATAAAATATTAATACGATAACAACTGTAATTATAACAGGCAATACATATTTGCTGTTATAATATGGTATCCTAAAACCCTTGTGTTCTGTAGGACGTCCCTTGTCGCCACCTTTGTTCAGAACTAAAATACCGCCGCAAACAAGAATAAAAGCGAACAATGTACCTATACTTGTCAGATCAGTTACTTCGGTAAGATTAAGAAATAATGTCGGAACCGCCACGAGTATCCCCGTTATAATAGTTGAAAATGCAGGGGTTTTAAATCTTGGGTGTAGTTTAGAAAATTTCTTTGGCAGCAAACCATCGCGGCTCATGCTCATCCAGATACGCGGCTGACCAACTTGAAAAACCAACAGAACGCTTGCCATTGCTATTATAGCGCCTATTGCAATTATCCCCGACAAAAAATTAAGGTTAAGTTTTGAAAATACATAAGCTAAGGGATCGCCTACTGCAAGCTCTTTGTAGCTTACCATACCTGTAAGTACGAGGCTAATAAGAACATATAAAACGGTGCATATTACAAGAGAATAAATCATTGCTTTAGGTAAGTCGCGCTGAGGATTTTTACATTCTTCAGCAGTAGTGGAAATAGCGTCAAATCCTATGTATGCAAAAAAAACTCCCGATACTCCTCTTAGCACACCTCCAAAACCGTTAGGCGCAAATGGCGACCAGTTCTCGCTTTTTACATAAAATGCGCCTACTCCGATAACAATCATAAGTAATATTAATTTAAGCAAAACCATGATATTACTTGCCATTTTAGTTTCGTAAATACCTATATAAACAAGACTTGTAATAACAGCAACTATCGAAAAAGCAGGAATATCGGCAATTATACGAACACCGCCTATTTGCGGAGCATGCATCCATGCATTATAAGCTTCTTTAAGGGCAGAGGAAAGATTGTTAAAGTCAACGCCGGCAGCCATTTGAATTAATACTTCTTTATATCCGCGTGATGCAGTTAGAAAATCTGTTGAAAAATATTCGGGTATATTAAATCCTATTCCGCCCATCAATCCTGTAAAGTAGTCTGACCATGAAATAGCTACAGCAATATTACCCACGGCATATTCCATTATTAAATCCCAACCGATAATCCATGCGATCAATTCTCCAAAACTGGCATAAGAGTAAGTGTATGCGCTTCCGCTTATAGGTATTCGAGCGGCAAATTCGGCATAGCATAATGCCGAAAAACCACATGCAAGGGCTGTAAAAACAAACAAAAGTGAAACTGCAGGACCGCCATGCGATGCCGCAGTTCCTATAGTACTGAATATTCCGGCGCCAATAATTGCAGCAATAGCAAGCGCGGTAAGGTCGCGAACATTAAGATTTTTTTTCATCCTAATGCTTTCGCCCGAATCATCAGCATTTTTCATAATGCTGGCAATGGATTTTCTACGGAAATATTTGTTTTTAGACAAGTGAAATATTTGTAAAAATATTTATAAAAAATATTTATTTGTATTTTATGAGATTCCTCATTTCGTTGCACTCCATTTGGAATGACAATTATTTATACCCCTATATACAAGCTGTCATTTCGAGTGTTAGCGAGAAATCTATTATGTATAACGCTTTAGATTTCTCCCTTTGGTCGAAATGACAAAATAAGAAGTCTTAGAGGAATTCATAAATTATTCAATGTAAAAATGTTTTATAAAGCAGATACGGACGAAGAAACTTTTTCTTTATATCAATGTTTTGCATCGAATCTGCTACAAGTTTTTTAAAATGTTCATTACGGTTTGCTTTACAAAACATTTTTACGTTAAATAAATATTTGAAAAGTTTTATTTATTAACTGATATTACACAATTCGCCAAGGCGAATAAAATTTATTTGTAAATAACAGTATCTTTTTAAAGAGATTCCTCACTATCGTTCGGAATGACAGGTTTATTATGGATACTGAGGGAGAAAGATGGCTTGTACAGGCTTCGCCTGTACAAG
>JAAXXA010000496.1 GCA_013334735.1 Bacteroidota bacterium | reverse complement strand
ACCGCTCAGCCCCGGTAAACCTAGCGATGCAAGCCCTGCTATTACATAAACTACAGCGAGGAAAGGCATCACTTTCATAAGTCCGCCCATTTCATTTATAAGTCGCGTATGAGTTCTTCCGTAAACCATGCCAATCAATGCAAAGAAGAGAGCTGTCATAAGTCCGTGAGAGATCATTTGTATAATTGCGCCATCCATGGCTGTTTTATTCATCATTAAAAGTGCAAACAATACAAGTCCGCAATGGCTTACAGATGAATAAGCATTAATATATTTCAGATCTTTTTGAGCTATTGCTCCAAATGCGCCATAAACAACGCTTATAGTTGTGAGAATTAAGAATATCCAACCTAATTCATGCGCTGCATCAGGCAATAGGAACATGGCAACTCTAAAACAACCGTATCCTCCAAGTTTCATTAGCACTCCCGCGTGAAGCATGGATACTGCGGTAGGCGCAGAGGCATGACCATCGGGCGACCATGTGTGAAATGGAAACAAAGCGCCAAGAACCCCAAAACCAAGAAATACAAAAGGAAAAAAGTAACGCTGTACTTCAATAGGAATATGAACTTTTGAAATTTCAAGTATGTTAAAAGTAAGAGCGCCATGATCAGGAGCAGAGTTGAAATATATTCCTAAGATTCCTAAGATTAGCAATGCCGAGCCACCCATCAGCATCAGGGTAAGTTTCATGGCGGAATATTCTTTAGGTCCGCTGCCCCAGATACCAATCAATAGGTACATTGGTATTACTGCTAATTCATAAAAAAGGAACATCGTAAATAAATCAAGAGAGATGAAAAAACCAAAAACTCCTGATGATAATAATATTAAAGAAATAAAAAATTCTTTTGTAAGATATGTAACTTCCCAAGATGCGAAAATGCCTGCAAACACTACAATAGAGGCTAGTGCTATCATTGCAACTGCAATTCCGTCAACGCCAACTGTATAGCAAATATTTAAACTTTCAAACCATGTTGTGCTTTGATAAAGCAGCATTTCAGCATTATTGCCGGCTTTACGCTCGGCTAGATACCAGAAAACCAATATCGCTGACATGATCAATTGGATACCCATTCCAATGGCAGATACCAAACGAGCCTGTTTATAATTTTTTGTAGCCATCAGAACAAAAATTGTTATTACAGGTATAATGACAAAAAGGCTAAGTGGATTCATATATTAATATTTTTAAATTTATTTAATAGTCATATTTATTTTAAAAGATATATAACAACTAATGCAATACCTATCAATCCTGAAACAAACACATAAGCATATTGCTGCAACTGTCCTGATTGTAATCCTCTTATTTCGAAAGAAATATAATTTGCCATTGATGAAATTCCATTCATGGTGCCGTCAACCACATATCTATCGAACCAGGCAACAGGTCTTGAAATATATCTGAAAATTATTTTTTTTGTAACAAATAAGTATAATTCGTCAAGATAAAATTTGTTAAATGCCCATCTGTAAAAGAATTTAAAACCGGCAGATACTCTGTCAGGTAATGAAGATTCTTTTTTATACATAACAAAAGCAATAGCAATCCCAAGTAAACCAACAACTACAGAAGGAATTGCAACCAGCCAATTGATTTCAGTTTCGAATGGTTTTGAATCAGCAGATATAAATTCGCTGAAAGGAATATATCCTGTAAAAATAGATGCAACAGCAAGGAATATTAAAGGAAACGTCATTGTCCATGGCGATTCATGCGGTGTGTGATGATAATTCGACTCTTTGTTCCAGAATATTCGAAAATATAAACGGAACATATAAAATGCTGTTAAGCCTGCAACAAATAACTGAACGTAAAATATTAATTTGTTATGATGAAATGCTGCTGTTAGAATTTCGTCTTTACTAAAAAATGCTGAAAATCCTGGTACTCCTGCTATTGTAATACATGCAATAAGGAAAGTAATATGTGTGATAGGTAAATATTTTCTAAGACCACCCATTTCATTCATAACATTAGTGTGAACAGCATGAATAACAGCTCCTGCACCTAAAAATAACAAAGCTTTGAACATAGCATGTGTAAATAAATGGAACATTGATGCCATATACCCCAGCGCTGCTTCAGGATTTGAAGGATCATATTTTGCCACTCCGAGCCCTACCATCATATAACCAATTTGCGACATAGTTGAATAAGCCAATACACGTTTAATATCAAACTGAGTACAAGCAATTACAGCTGCAAACAACGATGAAAAACAACCTACATAGCCAACAACCATAAGTCCTTCGGGAGCCGAAATTGCATATATCGGAAATAATCTGGCAACTAAATATACGCCGGCAACAACCATTGTAGCAGCATGAATAAGCGCTGAAACAGGCGTTGGACCTTCCATTGCATCAGGTAACCATATATGCAACGGAAACATTGCCGACTTACCTGCGCCGCCCATAAAAACAAATAACAACGACCATGTCATTACTGAAAGTCCTAAGAACGAGGCTCCTGCACCGGTAGCAATTGCAGAACCATGAATATCAGTTAATGTAATAAAATCGAAAGTTTTAGTATTGAATGAAAGTATTAAAATACCTATTAAAAAACCTAAGTCCGCAAAACGGGTAACGATAAAAGCTTTCTTCGAAGCTGCCACTGCCGATGGTTTTTGATAGTAAAATCCTATTAGAAGATATGATGAAACGCCTACTAATTCCCAAAAAATATACATCTGGAAAATATTAGTAGCCACAACAAGCCCTAACATTGAGAATGTAAATAACGAAAGAAAAGCAAAAAACCTTTCAAAGCCTTTTTCACCTTTCATATATCCAAGACTGTAAAAGTGAACCATAAATGAAACAGTTGTAATAACTACAAGCATCATCACCGAAATAGGATCAAGCAAAATTCCCATATCGATATGAAGTTTGTCGGTCATATTCAGCCATAACATATTAAATGCTGTCAGCTTCTGATAAGCGCCTTCAATTTTTTCAGTATTAAAAAAGTATTGATAAGCTGTGAAAAGTGAAAGTATCCATGATATAAACAGCCCGAAAGAGCCTAGTATTCCGGCAAATGTTTTTAATTTATGACCAAACAGACCAAGAAATAAAAACATTACTAATGGTATCAGTACGATAAATAGGGTGTAGGTGAAGTTAATCATATTT
>JAAXXA010000495.1 GCA_013334735.1 Bacteroidota bacterium | reverse complement strand
GGTATTGAAAACAGCGATGGAAGCGTTTGACAACGGAGGAGTAAGCCCATGCACTCCTTCGGGAAGTTTCATCCCTTCGGGATCTGTAATTTTAAGTAATTTTAAACAATGTTGTCCTGCATCAGGTTGTGTAATCCCTGGTAAAAAAGTTACAGGAGGAGTAACATGGGGCTACGGCGCAACATGTCAGTTTCCTATTCTTGGTTGCCCATATATTGCCTCAATTGATTTGGTTGTTAGCGGAGGAGCTTCAATTGACCTTAATGTTTCGGGAGAAACCTCATGTTCCAATTTTAATATTTGCGGTAATGTATCTGCAACAGCTTTTATTGGCGGAGGTATAGGTTATACTATGCTTTTTGGCTTTGCATCTGGAAATATTCAATTAGTTATAAATGGTATTTCTGTAAATTGTTCTTATTGTTTTGAACCGCCACCAGCTCAAGGCAAAGCGTCAATAACACTGGGAAGCGGCAGTATTACAGGAACTGCTCAGGAATTATGGGGTTTAATATCTCATAACATTAATTATCCACTTTGGTCTGGATGGACAACTCCTGAATTTACTTTGCCTTAATATTATTTAATTTACAAAAAATAACAAATCTTAAATTCTGAATCATGTATAACATAGCTATATCAAATAATAACAAGACAAGAAAAAAAATATTTTTATTAAATTTAATGTTTTGTATCAGTTTTTTTTCCATGTCGCAGAATAAATATCCTGTTTTTAAAACTGAATCGCTTACCATTGCTTTTCCTAAATATATTGATGGATGTATGATTGATTCGATACATACAAAAAATGATTCTCTCATATATAACATTAACGGGCAAATATTCAAAAGTAATGCAGGGCATATAATGGTAATTTCCGAAGGTTTCAACGGAGCTACAAAAAAAGAAACCCCATGGGAAACACTAACAGAACTTGTTGCAGCATACCAAAATAAAGATGTTGATAAGATAATCGGATTATATTCGGCAAATTCACAAAATTTAATAACAACTCTTTTAAAAGGAGATAGCTCAAAAGTATTTTTGGACTATTTGAGTAAAGTAAAAAAAGTGGATGTCCTAATCGGTTTTGAATATCTTAACGGTTATTATGCTATTATTGAAACAGATTATGGTATCAAATCCAATTATTTTATTAAAGAAAACGGGGTATATAAAATATCTGCGCTGGATGATAAAGGTACTATGGCGTGGAATCTTTCCCTATATTGTAAATTTAAACCAGAACCACTATTAAAACCAATAATTTTAACACAAATTGATACAATAAATTTTAAAGACAATAAAGATTTTTCCGCTAAACTTAATAAAAAAGGAAATTGGCTTATCATTTTTAAAAATAATCCGGGCGAACCTATAATGTTAAGATGCATGGATAACTTTAACGGTATGGATATGAATAATGAAGAAGGTTTAATAACTGTGAAAATTGCAGGCAAATTTTTTTTCAAACCGGGCTTGTACAGTTTATATATAGTTGAAAGCAATTTTCCGGCAACTATGGTTTCTGAAACAATGATCAAGAATGCCCTGAAAAAAGATATATTCGTTAAAAAGTATTAATTAATTAATCCAAACGTAATATGAAAAATATCATTTTCTTTTTCCTGCTTTTTATATCTGCATCCTCAATTGCACAGCCGGAAATTTCTTTTGTAACGCCAAATAATGTTTTCAGGGGGCAAACTGCAAATATTTTTATAAGCGCCACTAATACTCATTTTCAGCAAGGCGTTACCAATATTAATCTGGGTACTGATATAACTGTGGTGAGTGTTACTGTTAACAGCAGCCTTACACTTACAGTGCTAATTAACGTTTCATCAACTGCTGCTTTAGGAAACAGACCGATAAGTATAAATACATCCTCCGAAACAGTAGTTTTAGATGATGCAATAGAAGTGATGGAAGAAAGCAGCAACCTTAGCGCAACAATATCTGTAATTCCTACTGATGCGATTTATTTATCGGATTTTGACCCGGGCAACCTGCAAAATGCTCCTACATTATTCTCGGTTACTTTAAGAAACGATAATCAACTACGTGATGTAAAAGTAAAATTTATTCTAACGGGAGAAGGCATTACAACAGGTGAAATTGTTACAGCTATTAAAAATTTCCCAAGTCTTACACCTATGTCTGTTGAAGTTTTCAACAATAATAAATTTGATGAATACAAAATCAACGCGGAGTCAAGTTTCATAAACCAGACTTTACAATCAGGATTATTACCTGCAGGAACATATTATTATAAAATAATGGTTATAGATGCTAATGGAGCTACCATTGCAAGCGATGAATCAATAAATGTGATAACAAATAATACAACAGGCATTAATTTAATTTCACCGGGAAATGATTTTAGTGAAAACCCTGAAATTATTACTACAGAATACCCGTTTTTTCAATGGTTGTCAACTGCAAATTCTTTTGATTTCTTCCTGTATAAAGCAGAATCAGGTCAGATAACAGCAGACGAAATAATTAACAACATTCCGTTATTTGAACAAAAAGATATTACAGTTACAAGTTTTATGTACCGTAATTATGCACCTATTCTGGAAAAAGGACAAACATATATCTGGAAAGTGAATGCATATGTTACTACAGGCAAAGGGAAACAAACTATTTTAAGCGATATTTTCAGGTTTACATTACAATCTATCAATTCAACAAATCTGACTTTGGCAAATATTGTTGTTGAACCGGAACAAAAAACTTTAAAAATTGGTGAAACCTTTCAATTTAAAGCTATAGGTTATGATATTAATAACGATACTGCTAGTATTGCTTGCCAGTGGAGTGTAATTCCATCAGATCTGGGTAAAATCAATTCTACAGGCATATTTACAGCAGGTAAATATCCAAAGACTATAGCCGTAATAGCCAATTACAAAGGATTACAAGCATACGCTACTGTTACAATTGAATGGAGTGAATCCAATTACATTGAGGAACATTTTTTTGATATTGAAAACCTGTTTAATTCTGTTTTCGGTTTAAATAAAAAATAAATTATTTTTGTAATTAATTAGGTATAAGGAGATAGAGGTAAAAGGTATAATAAAACCTGCTGCTAAAAAAAAGAATATTTTATGAAATAGACAAAGAAATATAACATTGATTAAAA
>JAAXXA010000494.1 GCA_013334735.1 Bacteroidota bacterium | reverse complement strand
GAAATATGTTTTTTGAAAAATTGTTCATGTTTCAGATTTTTAAAATCCTAACTGCATTAATTAGAAAATTATGAATTGCCACGACCTTTGGTAGCTGAGCGGAGCCGAAGCTCAGGTCGTGGATAATTAAAGAGAGCGAAAATAGGGCTTTAGCCCAAAATAATAATGAATTCGCCGCGGCGAACAAAATGAGGAAATTTAACCAGATTGCAGTTTGATTTTTTGAAGGAGTGTTTTTATAAAAAAGTCCCTAATGTATAGAAATAATATATTGTGCTTAATTTCCCTCTTGAAACTTTAGGCGCTTTTACATTAAATAACCTTTGTGGAAACATTTATTTCTGGAGGATTCAAAAGATGCCGTTTTACTTTGCATTTACCTGCAACTGTAACTAAGGCTTCATGATATTTTTCTGGAAAATCTTTTGGAACCTGTATTTCAATATTTATTTTTTTAAAAAGATGAGTGGTTTGGTCGTACTCCATTTCCTGAAAAAGTTTTATATTTTCAGTTGATAAACCTCTCTGATCACAGAACGATTTTATATATGCGCCGGCACATGTGCCAAGCGATGCCAAAAAAAGATCGAATGGAGTTGGCGCTAACCCGTCTCCACCATCTGCAACAGCTTGATCTGTTTTTATAACATAGCCATTTATCAAAGCATTAACGCCTCTTTTGCCTTCAAAATTAACTTCTATTTTCATAATATTTATAATGTTTATTAGTAATCAATAATATTATAAGTTAAGCCGGCTTGCACACACCACGATGTATGAAAATTCTTATGTCCATAATATTTACGTTCATTATAATTATACTGTCCCTCTAAATTGAAATGTAATCTGCTGTCTAAAATTTCACCAAGAGGAAATGAAAAGCCAAGTGCAACATTACATGCAAATGAATCTTTAAACTTTTGTGTATAATTAGAAAATCCCTGATTTAGTATATAAGTTGACGAATATTGAACCTCTTTTTTACTTAAATACATTCCTGCACCTCCACGAAGTATTACTTCAAAATTTTTCACGTCATCTGCCATGGGAAATCGGAGCATAACACCCAAATATGAGTCTTTTATAGTTATAGTAGAGTCATTTTTACCTGTGTATGGACCATTAAAAGAAAACATGGGATTTGAAATATTAGTGTTGCAATCAACGCCAAGCTGAATTCCCCATGTTCCTATACTTGCTCTCACGCCAACAGGACTAAATGAAGTAGATTTATACCCGTCCATATTATATAAAGTTCTCCCGTATCCGCTGTAAATACCAAACATCGCGCTTCCTTGCGAATATGTTTTTAGTTGTATGGAAAAACAAAATATTACTGCAAATGTTATTATCAGATTTCTTTTCATGTGTTTTGTTTATTAATTTTTATAAATTACTATTCTATCATAAAATCGATTATATCGGATAAATCCTCGTTGTTCAATTTGTGATGAAAACCTGTTACTTTATTGCGAATCATTGTGTCGAGTATTTGTTTCTTATTTTCAATACTCAAACCGACATCCTCAAGCCTTACCGGACAACCCATCCATTTGAAAAATTCTTCAAATTTAATAATAGTTTCATCAGTTGTATTAACATCAAACAAATTTTTTCCAAGTTTTGAAATATCTTGAGGAATACGTTTTTTCATTAGTTTCATCCACGCAGGATAAGCTAAAGTAAGTGAAGCTCCGTGAGGAATGTCAAACAAAAGAGAAAAAGTGTGTCCTATATCGTGAACAGCCCAATCACCACCTGATCTTCCTCCCATGGTAATACCGTTTAAGGCAAGTGTTGCCGCATACATGATTTTTTCGCGTAATTCATAATTTTTTAAATCTTTCAAAAGCATAGAACCATTATCAATCGCTTCTTTCATAATAGCAATTGTAATTCGGTCCGACAATGACGCATCTCCTTTACCAAAGTATGCTTCAAGACAATGAGCTATCATGTCAGAAATTCCATAAGCCGTATTTTCGTACCTTACGCTAATAGTATATTTTGGATTAAGAAAAGAATATTTAGGAAAACACAATGGATGTCCCCAACCAATTTTTTGTCGGGCTTTGTGGTTTTGTATAACAGCAAATGCATTCATTTCCGTACCTGTTGCTGCGATTGTAAGTATTGTTATTAAAGGAATTGCAACAATAGGTTTTCTTAATCCGCTGAAAAAATCCCATGCGCTATGGGAAACAGGAATACTAATAGAAATAATCTTCGCGGAATCAATAACACTACCTCCTCCTACGGCAAGAACAACTTCTACATTATTATTACGACCAAATTTTGCGGCAGCATCCACATCGTCAACAATCGGATTTGGTTTAATACCACCATATTCAAAAACTTCTGCATTTATACTTTTTAGTTGTGTTATAATTTCATTGTATATACCATTCTCTTTTATTGAATTCTTGCCATATACTAACAATACTCTTTTTCCGTATAATGCAATTGTTTTACCCAGATCATTAATAACATCAATACCAAAGTGTAATTTAACAGGGTTATATAAAACAAAATTTTCCATAATCTATTTATTTTAAATCAATACTAAAAATAGGATAAATTTATACATTTTCAAAAAATGTAATCAGTTTGCCTCGGCGAATCTGTAGTTTGCAATCGGTAGTTTTTCTGATTACCGATTACTATTTTTTTACTGATTACCAAATTAGAAAAGCCTTAATTTATTCTGAAAAAAAATTATTTTATTCTTTTCTCTTCAGCCTGTATTATCTCATAATTTGACATATTGTAAACCATAACTACCATATAGCAATGGTTTTCATTCCATGCAGGGTTCAGTATCATTGAATAGCTTTTGAAAAATTCGGCATTTTTAGAAATATTACCTGTCATAATTGTGTCGCCAAAAGTGCTGTTATAGGTACCTCTTAACACATGCCTGTGAACATAATCATGAATTATATCATCAGAATGATCGGGATCATTAGTAGTGGTTTGAGCGCTCACAATACTGTCTTCTGTTAGATAAACAGCTAATTTGTAGGTTCCGTTCATATTCTGTAAAGCATCAAATTCCAAATTTATATTTGATGTTCGTGTTGATGAGTTGTAAGAATTGCTTATTTCAATTTTTACCTCCGGCGCAAGATTATTTATTGTTTGAATTCGTGTG
>JAAXXA010000493.1 GCA_013334735.1 Bacteroidota bacterium | reverse complement strand
AAAAAAAGGTAAGCAGGATTTTATATTGAGGATGTTGTTTTCGAAAACCTTCCATTAAAGGTCGTCCTTGTTCAAACTCACCAAGTGAAGAACAATGAAACCATGCAATTTTTTCTTCTGAAATTATTTTTTTGCTGATATTTTGAAATATATTTTTCCGTCCTTTAACCCAAAGCCTTGCTTTTTCACTAAAAAGAGCTGCAAAGCGAACAAATATATTATAAATGTATATAAATAAGGTATAAAGAAACATTTTTAATGATAATAAAATTTATCGGGAGAACGTTTAAATAAAGGTATAATCCAGCCTATTTTGAATCCTGAAAGAATGTCAATTCTTTTGGTATTATCAGCGCTCATTAAATCGAAATTATAACTTCTGCGATTTTTTGTAAATGCCTGAATAAATTCAAAACCTGCATAAAAACTAACTAATCGAGTGTTGCCAAGATACATGTACCCAATAAACTCACTTGTAGCAAAGCCATTAGTAAGTCGATCATAACCTTTTTTGTAATCATCTTTTATTTGGGGAGACGCATTGTCTTTATTTTCAATTCTTATTTTATGCTGCAAAAATCCAAATCCACCAAGAATTACAATACCGGAATTTTTATTAGGACCAAAAAACGAAAATAATTCACCTGCTTTAATATCAAAGAGGAAGCCTCTTTCATATAAATTAATATCCGCAAACAAACCGTTTCCATCTATAATGCACCCGTCGTTTGTTGAAATTGAATTAAATATTCCGGATTCTTTTATTGTATCTTTGAAAAAAAAATTTCCACTGATACTAACAATCCAATTATTTTTGCTTTTATAAAAATATGATCCCCCGACAGATGAATTGGAAAAATATCGTTTGGATAAATCCCCTCCAGGAATCTGATATGAGTAGGCAATAGAAAACATTGATGTTGAAATCGCAGAATCTTTAACATTAGCCTGTGGAAAAGTGTAACAGGAAAAGAGTAAAGCAATAAAAAATATAGTAAAAAATTTATTCATATTAAGGCAAAATTAGTTTTTTTTATAATAAAGCAGAAATATTTGTTACAAACGTTATAAATAAAGAAATATTATATTCATAAAAAAGGTTTTAATTTACAATAATATTTATATTTGCATTCAAATTTTTAAAATTATTGAATAATTAAATGGGAGGAGTTGATGAAAAAAATACAAATGGTTGATTTAAAGAGTCAGTACGAGAAAATCAAAAATGAAATTGATAAATCAATAATTAATGTTATTGAATCTACAGCATTCATTAATGGACCTGAGGTTAATAATTTTCAGTCAGATTTAGAAAAATATCTGGGAATAAAACATGTAATTCCCTGCGCTAACGGAACAGATGCCTTGCAGGTAGCTATGATGGCTCTTGGTTTAAAGCCCGGAGATGAAGTAATTGCTCCTTCATTTACTTTTGTTGCTACTGCCGAAGTAATTGCATTATTGGGACTTACACCGGTTCTTGTAGATGTAAATCCTGATACTTTTAATATTGACCCTAAAGCGATAATCAAAGCTATAACTCCAAAAACAAAAGCTATTGTTCCAGTTCATTTGTTTGGGCAATGCTGTGATATGGATGCAATTATTGAAATAGCTGTTGAAAATAATTTATTTATTATTGAAGATACCTGCCAGGCAATAGGAGCAGATTTTAAAATGAAGGACAGTTCAGTAAAAAAAGCCGGTACTATTGGGCATATAGGATGTACTTCTTTTTTCCCATCTAAAAATTTAGGTTGTTATGGAGATGGTGGAGCAATTTTTACAAATGATGACGAACTGGCAAAAAAACTGAGAATAATCGTAAATCATGGTATGACAGTACGTTATTATCACGATATGATAGGTGTTAATTCAAGACTTGATAGTTTTCAGGCAGCCGTTCTTAGAATTAAATTAAAGCATTTAGATGAATATGCTGATGCGCGTGAAAAAGCTGCATCATATTACGATAGGGCTTTTGAAGGATGTTTAAAATTAAAAACTCCCACGCGTTTTGAAAAATCAACACATGTATTTCATCAATATACTTTGGTTACAAATAATGTTGACAGACTGAAATTAATAGAGTTTCTTCAGGAGCGAGGCATTCCTGCTATGGTATATTATCCTATACCCATGCACTTACAGAAAGCATATCAGGATTCTAGATATCATGAAGGTGAATTTCCTGTATCTGAAAGTTTATCAAAAAATGTGATATCTTTACCTATGCATACAGAACTTGATGAAGAACAGTTGGAACATATTTCAAACGCTGTTTTGGAGTTTGTTAATGAAAACTAAAATTAAAGATGGAAAAAAAAGAATATTTTGCACACGAAACAGCAATTATTGATCAGGGTTGCGATATAGGTAAAGGAACAAAAATATGGCATTTCTCTCATGTTATGTCGGAATGTAAAATAGGTGAAAATTGCAATATAGGACAAAATGTAGTTATTTCGCCTGAAGTAGTTCTTGGAAATAATGTAAAAGTGCAAAATAATGTTTCTATTTACACGGGTGTTGTTTGTGAAGATGACGTTTTTCTTGGTCCTTCAATGGTTTTTACAAATGTTATTAATCCACGTAGCGCAGTAAATAGAAAAAACCAATATGCAAAAACAATTGTTAGAAAAGGAGCTTCAATAGGAGCAAATGCAACAATAGTATGTGGAAATGAAATAGGTGAGTTTGCTTTTATAGGCGCCGGAGCAGTTGTTATCAAAGAAGTGCTTCCTTTCGCGCTTGTTGTTGGAAATCCTGCTCGTCAGGCAGGGTGGATGAGCGAATTCGGTCATAGACTTAATTTTAACGAAGATGGTATTGCAGTATGTCCTGAAAGCAAGGAAAAATATGAGTTAAAAAATAAAAAAGTTACTAAAATTTTGTCAAAATAAATGAATAAAACGGAAAATATAAATTTTGCATTAATTGGCGCTGCAGGGTATATTGCACCTCGTCACATGAAAGCCATAAAGCAAACTAATAATATTCTTGTTTCCGCTCTTGATAAGCATGATGCTGTTGGAATAATTGATGGTTTTTTCCCTGATGCCGATTTTTTTTTAGAACCGGAAAGATTTGACAGACATCTAGATAAATTACGCAGACAAGGGGATAAAAAAATAGAATATGTAAGTATTTACTTAC
>JAAXXA010000036.1 GCA_013334735.1 Bacteroidota bacterium | reverse complement strand
CTACGCCTCCGCTCTGGGCAAGCAAGTTGAAAGTTAAAAGTTGAAAGTTAAAAGTTAACAAAAAACACACAACAACTCTCACAATTAGATAATTTCTTTTTGTCATAATTTTATTTTTTAAAATATGTTTGTGTAAATTATTTTTTTAAGTAATTAATGCTATTATACTGCAAATGGGATAAATTGTCGCATTTAATGGTTGTAGTAAGATAATAGATATAGGATGTAAAGGCATAATGTATAGCGTATTATACCATATACCTTATAACCTTTCCCTAAAACCAAAATGTGCAAATTTATACTATGCATAGTATAATATTTTAAACAAATTTGAGTCATTTGATTATTATTTATCTATAACCGTTATTATTTAGTAGGTTATTATCACTTTTCCATTGACACTTTGAACACCTGCAGTATTTGTCTGATTCGAACCAGAGTTGAATGACCCTCCTCCTCCACCGCCATCTCCGTAAGAGCAACCATTTCCTCCGCTACTCTTGCCTCCGCCACCACTGTAGCCACCACCACCACCGCCACCATGACTACCGGCTGTTCCGCCACCGCCATATCCTCCGGATGAAGCTACTCCAGCAGGCGATGACTGTATTGAATTCCATCCTTTTCCATAAAAATCTCCACTTCCATCTGAGCCGTTTGTTCCTCCAGCTGCTCCTGATTTACTAGCAGACCCATAAGTAGTTATTTGCCCAACATCTCCGTTTATTTTCGGAGAACCATCGTTTTGTAACGAACCGCCACCACCGCCACCGGCAGCCATATACAATGATGTAGCTGTATAAACAAAACTTCCACCACCGCCACCAGAACCACCGTTTGCCGTATTACCATTATCATCTTTCCCCTGTTGACCTACAATTATTCCTAAAGAACTCACTCCTGAAACTGATACTGTACCTTTTACGTATGCTCCATATCCACCTGTACTGATTCCAGCATGATTTCCACCCTGCGCTCCCCATGCTTCAATGTTGATACATGTAACTCCTCCGGGTATTGTCCATGTTGAAGAGCCATAAGTATTGAATGTTGCCGTATTACTACCGGCAGGTCCACCTGTTACAGTTAAGACCATTGAACTTGTAGAAGTACAAGTATTAAAATCAGTTACTATTATTGTATAAGTGCCTGAAGTCATAGCTGTTGGATTAGCAATTACGGCACTGGACAGATTTACAGTAGGACTCCATAAATAAGAATATGGAACCTGTCCGCCTGAACTTGTAGGGCTTCCGCCAATCCCTATTGGAGCTGCGCCACATGTCATACTTTTATTTATTCCTGCACTAGCCGTTAAGTTGCGAGTTACAACTACTGAACTTGTTGCTGTACAACTGTGAGCATCAGTTGTAGTTACTACATAAGTTGTTGTTGTTCCGGTGCATTGTGCAGTCGGGTTTGGTACAGTTGAGCTTGATAAATTGGTTGCAGGACTCCAAGAGTATGTATATGGAGATGTGCCTGCTGATGCTGTAGGGCTTCCGCCAATAGCTAAACCTCCAAACACATCAGATCCTGCGCTTGCAGTCAAATTAGGTATTACAATTACAGAACTACTTGCAGTACAAGCATTAGCATCAGTAACAGTAAGAATATAGGTTGTAGTTACACAAGCATAAGCAGTAGGATTTGCAATAGAAGTACTTGATAAATTTGTTGAAGGACTCCATAAATAAAGATATGACCCAGTGCCGGTACCTCCTGATGCAGTAGGATATCCACCTATAGCGCCTGGTCCCGTTTTAATGGGTCCTGCGCTAACTAAAAGTGGATTTACGGTAATTGACGAACTGGCAGGGGAACTTGTTCCACAGGCGGCTGTTTGTGTAACAGATACGTAACCCGCAGTAGTACTACAACTATAATTAACTACAATATTTGTAGTGCCTTGCCCTGAAATAATACTTGCACCGGGAGGAACTGTCCAGTTATAAGTAGTAGCGCCGGCAATAGAGGCAATGGAATAAGAAACAGGATTCGTTTGACCAGGAACAGCAGTGATAGGACCAGTGATATTACCCGGTGTAATAGGCGCTGTACTAACATTAACTTCAATGCAAGAAGTGGGGCTTGTTTCGCAATTGTTAACAGCACACACGCATACATTACCGGAAATATTTCCAAAAGTAACATTTATGGAAGTAGTGCCAAGTCCTGAATTTATTGTTGCTCCCGCAGGAACAGTCCAGATATAAGATGTAGCACCCGTTACAGGAGTTATGTAATAAGTTCTGCTTTCACCTGCACAAAAAACTGTTGGAGCAGGACTGCTGGTAATATTACCCGGGTGAGGTAGTGAGTTTCCCATCGAAATCCAACAACTACCATTATAATAATTTACTTCGTTGCAATCAGTATTATATATTTGCAAACCCGTTACAGGTGCTGAAATTAAATTACGTTGACTAGTAGTCATATTTGGCATTCGCAGTCCTTTTGTTGTACTGCTTATATCCAATATAGCAGAACTGGCAGGATTTGGAGTTCCTATCCCAATACTTCCTGTTTTACTAATTTTCATTCGCTCGGTATTATTTGTCTTCATTACCCATGATCTATCATCAGTAGTGCCTATAAAATTTGTAGCCGTATCTGTTCCTGCATTACCGCTTGTTGACCAACCTCCACTGCCTGTGGCAAGCCTTAACCATTTGGAAGTAGCTCCATCCCAGTAATAAAATCCGGGTGTAACATCTCCTGCGGTTACTGAATCATATACCAATAAACTGTTAACAGGATTAGCTATAGGAGCATTTGATGTTGTGCTTTCAAGAGCTACTCTCGGTATTCGCATTCCCTGATTTGTACTGCTTATATCTAGCATTGTGGAGTTATCGGCTGAGCCACCGGTGGAGTTTATAGCAACGCCTCCGCTTTGGGCGAGCAAGTGGAAAGTTGAAAGTATAAAGTTAAAAGTGAATAAGACATATACAATAAATTTTACTGTAATAAAAGTATTTTTTGTTGTCATAATTATATGTTTTAAATTATTTATTCAATGAATCAACCCTTTGTTAAATATTTCATTTCAAAAGTAAAAAATAAAAATGGAATTAACAAAACAATAGTATAATGCGTTTTTCTTAGCATGAAAATTAATTTAAATATTTCACTATTACAATACCTGAGCCTCCATTTCCGCCATAGTTATTTGAATTATAATGGCTTCCACCACCGCCGCCGCCACCGGTGTTAGCGCCTGCATTTCCACCGGGTCTATTTGTTTGCTGGACAGTGGAACCGCCACCGCCCGGTGAACCGTTATTTAAACCAGCGCCGCCGGAAGTTGTACAAACAGCGCCACCGCCACCGCCACCATTGCCACCATTACCACCACACGAAGTATATCCACTACCACCGCCTCCACCACCCCAATAATAAGATATTCCTAATATAGAGTTGGAAATACCAGCACCCCCGTGAGCAGGATTACCAAAACCGGCGCCACCAGCGCCGCCACCGCCACTAGGATAATAATCTCCGTAATTAGGTCCACCATCAAATCCTTGTCCGGGAGTTCCTAAACCTGGTCCCCCACTACTACTACCGGCAGAACCACCACCAGAGCCGCCATTTCCTGGAGGGCTACCAGAATTACCGTATTCAGAAGCGCCACCACCGCCACCTATAGCTGTTAATCCATAAAATGTAGAATTACCACCATTATAACCTCTAACCTGATTTATCCCTGAAGGAGCACCGGCGCCACCTGCACCAACAGTTACTGCGGTTGATGCGCCACCAGTAACGGCATAAGATGCCTGATAAATTACACCGCCGCCACCACCGCCGCCGCCCATGTCGGATCCACCACCGCCTCCTCCTGCAACCACAAGTACTTCAACATTCTCTGAGCATCCGGGTACGAATGTTCCGGAAGATGTAAAAGTATGAATCTTATAAGCGCCCAAAGTTGTAATAGTCCCACCGCTTGGAATACCCGTTACCGATACGCTATTACTTTTTGCCGTGCAACCATTAGCATCCGTTACTGTAACGGTATAAGTTGAAATGGAACGGGCGCATTGTACTATGGGGTTAGCTACTGTTGCGCTTGACAAATTGGCTGTTGGACTCCACGAATAAGAGTATGGGGATTGCCCTATCGAAGCTGTGGGACTGCCGCCTATAGGATTTCCTCCATATTGTGCCGTTCCTGCATTGGCTGTCAGATTTCTCGTAACCACTACATTACTTGTTGCTGTACAAACATTAGCATCTGTTATAGTAACAGTGTAAGTAGAAGTAGAACCGCTACACAACGCAACGGGATTTGCCACAGTTAAACTTGTCAAATCTGTACCAGGACTCCATGAGTAAGTGTAAGTTCCGGCACCTCCTGATGCTGTAAAACTGCCGCCTATACTATGTCCTCCGAATTGAGGAGAACCTGCATCAGCTGTTAGATTCCTCGTTACAGTTACATTGCTTGTTGCTATACAACCCCTTGTATCGGTAACAATTACAGTATAAGTAGTTGTAGCTCCGGAACATAAAGCAGTTGGATTAGATATAGTTGAACTGGATAAATTAGTAGTAGGACTCCATAAGTATGTATAAGCTGGATTACCTCCCGAAGCCGTAGGACTACCACCTATGCCAACACCTCCGAAAACCGGAGAACCTGCGCTAACTGAAAGCAAAGGAGTAATAGTTAAAGCCAAAGTACTAGAAGGACTGGAACCGCAGATACTGTTTGCTGTTACTGATATATTGCCTGATGACGCAGTGCAGGAAAAATTTACAACTATAGTTGTAGTACCGGTGCCTGAAGCTATTGTAGCGCCTGCTGGAACCGTCCATGTATAAGTACTGGCTCCATTTACAGAAGCGATAAAATAAGTTACCGAGTTTTGTCCCGGATTGATAGTCGTTATACCTGTTATATTCCCAGGTGTATTAGGAATGGGATCCACGCTCACTGCAAGGCATGTTTGTCCACTGGTTTCGCAGGCATTGCGCGCTTTAACGCAAACATTACCAGAAATATTGCCAAAGGTAGCATCTATAGAAGTAGTACCCTGCCCTGAATTTATAATTGTTCCGGCTGGCACCGTCCAATTATAATATGTTGCTCCTGTAACAGGCGGGACCGAATAAGTGCGTGTTTGCGCTGCACAAAAAACAGTTGTAGGCGGGCTGCTAATAATTGCATCAGGGTCATTTATAGCTTTGCTCATAGAAATCCAACAGGTACCATTAAAATAATCCACATACCCACAGTCGGTGTTGTATATTTGCAATCCTGTGGCAGGTGAAGAAATTGCATCACGTTGATTGGAGGTCATATTTGGCATTCGAAGTCCTTTTGTTGTACTGCTTATATCCAAAATTGCGGAACTTGCAGGATTTGTTGTTCCTATTCCAATATTTCCTGCTTTACTTATTTTCATTCGCTCGGTATTATTTGATTTCATCACCCAAGACCTGTCATCTGTGGTTCCTATAAAATTTGTGGCGGTATCTGTGCCAGCATTGCCGGTTGTTGACCAGCCTCCTCCACTTCCTGTTGAAAGTCTTAACCATTTTGAAGTAGCAGCATCCCAATAATAAAATCCGGGCGTTACATCTCCTACAGTTACTGAATCATAAACCAATAAACTGTTAACAGGATTTGTTATTGGGGCTGCTGAGGTTGTGCTTGTAAGGGCGACTCTAGGAATTCTCATTCCCTGATTTGAAGAACTTACATCAAGCATTGCAGAATTATCGGCAGCCCCGCCGGTTGAATTAATACCTACGCCTCCGCTCTGGGCGAGCAAGTTGAAAGTTAAAAGTTGAAAGTTAAAAGTTATAAAGACATATACAATAAATTTTACTTTAGTAAAAAAACTTTTTGTTGTCATAATTATATGTTTTAAATTACTTTCTTTACCGTTCAACTTGTTCATAAGTATTACATTTCAAAAGTAAAAAATAAAAATGGAATTAACAAAACAATGTTAATGTATTTAAAAAAACAGGTTTAATTACGCTTTTCTTTGTATAAATAAAAACAAACCCCCTTATCTGTTTGAATCAGAAAAGGAGGCTTGGAATTTTTTGCTAATTTATTGGCTATAATTAATAACAAAATATAACTAGCATCTTTTTGTTGTTTAGTAGGTTATTACAACTGTGCCATTCCCTGGTTTACAGCAATTACATCAAGCATTGCCGAGTTATTGGCAGCACCACCAGTAGAGTTTATGGCTACGCCTCCGCTCTGGGAAAAAGAGTAAAAAGTGAAAAGCGAAAAATGAGTAATAAAAATATTCCCTCCCATAACAATAGAAAATTTCTTTTTTTTGTCATAATATATAATTTTTAATTATTCATTGGTCTATGAAAAAAATATCTTTTTTTAATAACTTATTAATATTTTACCATTTCCTGACTGAACACCATTTTGAGTGGACGCATTACTTAAGCTACCGGTATAATTAGAACCGCTACCACCACCGCCACCGGCATTACCGGCACAATTATTATGTCCACCGCCGCCGCCACCGCCGCCGCCGCCATAATAACCGCCACCGCCGCCACCACCGGCTCCATTACAATTGCCACTTGTTCCGCCTGTTCCACCTTGCCCTAAAGATCCTGTACCACCAACACCTCCCGTAACATTTCCAATATCGATTGTGGTTCCACCACCACCTCCACTACCACCTGTAGCGTTTCCAACTCCAGCAGCTCCACCTGAATTACCACCAGCTGTACCATTAGCGCCCACAATAGCGCCGCCGCCACCTCCTCCACCTCTACCATAGGATGAACTTGGCGCACCACCACCACCACCACCTTGATTTCCGGCATTTCCTCCAGTACCGTTTCCTCCGCTGCTACCACCGGATCCACCACCACCGCCATTACCACCACCGCCGCCGGCAACTATCACTCTATTTGCTAGTGCATTTCCACCTATACGAACATCAGTAGCTCCGCCTCCTGTTCCGGCACCATTACCTCCACTTCCTCCACTACCGCCGCCATTCCAACCGGCTTGCCCACCAATATATAAATTAAAAACCGTTCCTTGGCTTGTAGAAAGAGTACCTTTTGAATATCCGCCTAATCCTCCGCCCTGCGCTCCCCATGCCGAGATTGTTACGCTTGTAATGCCTGAAGGTACCACCCACGTTTGCGCAGCACCTGTATAAACATAATAAACAGGAGACGTAAAAACCATAGAAGAAGTTGCAGTACATGAATTACCATCTGTTATTGTTACTGTATAAGTGGTATTTACCATTGTAACTTCTCCTGAAATACAAGCTGGCGTAGGACTAGCTGTTGTAGCATTTGCCAAAGTTGCTGAAGGGCTCCATGAATATGAATATGAACCGGTTCCTCCGGTTCCAACAGCAGGACCTAACGTAGTTGTATTTGGGCAAACGCTGGCAACTAAATTAGACCCGACACTAGCAGTTAAATTTTTTGTAACAATAACTGTATTTGTTGACGTACATGCATTAGCATCAGTAACAGTAACAAAATAGGTAATTGTTTCACAAGCTTTAGCTACAGGATTAGCTACTGTAGTGCTGTTCAAACCTGTTGATGGACTCCAAGCATAAAGATAAGCTCCTGCGCCTCCTGAAGCTGTTGGTGAACCGCCGATTGAACCAGGTCCGTTTTTAGCAGGTCCAGCGCTAACTAAAAGTGGATTAACAGAAATTGCTAAACTTGCCGGTGAACTTGTACCACAACTTGCCACTTGAGAAACTGTTATATAACCGGCAGTAGTGGCACATGTGTATTGTACAACTATGTTAGTGGTACCTTGTCCTGATAAAATATTTGAGCCTGGAGGCACTGTCCATAAATATGAGCTTGCACCTTGCATGGAAGCAATTGAATAAGAAACATTGGTTGTCTGTCCCGGAACTGCAGTAATAGCTCCACTTATGTTCCCCGGAGTAGCGGGAGCTGAATTAATTTTTATATCAATGCAAGTAGCAGGACTTGTTTCGCAATTATTATTAGCATTTACACATACACTTCCTGAAGTACTTCCAAAATTCACTATTATAGAAGTGGTTCCGGCGCCACTTGCAATACTTGCTCCTGCAGGCACACTCCACGTATAATCAGTAGCACCTATAACAGGAGAAATTGTATAAGTACGAGCTTCACCCGAACAAAATTCTGTTGTACCACCAGAATTAATTGTGCCCGGCGCCCGCAAAGATTTTCCCATCGAAACCCAACAAGAACCCGTGTAATATTCATCCACATTACAATCAATATTAAAAATATGTAATCCCACCGCCGGCAAAATTATTGCATTACGATCTGATGTTGTCATACGAGGTAAAAGTTGTCCTTTTGTTGTGCTGCTTACATCCAATATTGCTGAACTTGCAGGATTTGATGCGCCTATTACTACATTACCCGTTTTACTTATTTTCATTCTTTGGGTATTATTTGTTTTCATTACCCAAGACCTGTCATCTGTGGTGCCTATAAAATTTGCTGCGGTATCTGTTCCTGCATTGCCATTTGTTGACCAGCCTCCACTGCCTGTTGCAAGCCTTAACCATTTGGAAGTGGCTCCATCCCAATAGTAAAATCCGGGTGTAACATCACCTGTAGTTACAGAATCATAAACCAATAAACTGTTAACAGGATTGGTAATAGGAGCAGCAGAAGTTGTACTTGTAAGAGCAACTCTCGGTATCCTCATCCCCTGATTTGTAGCGCTAATATCAAGCATTGCAGAGTTATCGGCAGCGCCACCTGTAGAGTTAATTGCTACACCTCCGCTCTGAGCGAGCAAGTTAAAAGTTAAAAATATTAAATTAAAAGTTAGCAAGACACGCCCAACTATCCTTGCATTTTGAAAATGTATATTTATCTTCATATAATTTTAATATTAAAATTATTATTTATTTTTTATATAATTTATAACATATATTATAACAAAGATAAGAAAAGATAATGTTTTTTCCAAAAAATAATATGCAGAAAAACACCAAGAAGATATATCTAATTAACTTATATCAAAAGAAAAATAGGCTTCATTTTAAAAAAACAACAATTTGAGGCAAAAATATTTTTTTTAAGTAACTAAAAAAAAATTGTAAGTATTTACAGCAGAAATATAAAGCATACTATTGTACCTTCATAAAATAAATGTTTTTCATTGAGTTTTTGTATATTTGCTGAAATTTATGAAGGTTTGTTGTTAAAAGATTTGAAATTATTTTAATAATGCAAGAAAGAGAAGAAATAATAAAACTGACCGATATTTCAAAAAACTACAAAGTAGGGACAGAAACAGTTCGTGCTTTGCGTTCAATATCGCTCACTATTTACAAAAATGAATATGTTGCGCTAATGGGACCTTCGGGTTCGGGTAAATCAACTTTGATGAATATACTCGGATGCCTTGATTCACCTACAAGCGGAGAATATTATCTGAACAATAAAAATGTCAGTAAAATGACAGATAATAACCTTGCAGAAGTAAGAAATAAAGAAATAGGTTTTGTATTCCAAACGTTCAATCTTCTTCCTAGGTCAACAGCTCTTGATAATGTTGCACTTCCTTTAATATACTGCGGATTTAACAAAGCCAAACGGATTAAAAGAGCTACAGAAGTATTGAATAGTGTGGATTTGGGTGACCGCATCATGCATAAACCTAATGAACTTTCAGGAGGACAAAGGCAAAGAGTTGCTATTGCCAGAGCCATGGTAAACAATCCTTCCATTATTCTTGCAGATGAACCTACAGGAAATCTTGATTCTAAAATTTCGGTAGAAATAATGGGCTTATTGGAGAATATTCACACTGCAGGCAACACAATTATTTTAGTAACACACGAAGAAGATATTGCGCGTTACGCGCACCGTATTATCCGTTTGATTGACGGAAAAGTGGCTTCAGATGAGTTGAATCCTGAAATAAAAAAATACAAAAAAGAATTAGTTGAATTAACATATGAGTAAAGATTCAAAAATATATACTAAAACGGGCGATAATGGAGAAACATCTCTTTTATGCGGAGCAAGGGTTTATAAGCATCATATCCGCATAGAAGCTTATGGTACGCTTGATGAACTTAATTCATACATCGGACTTATAAGAGATCAGGATATCGATTCGCATTACAAAGAAACTTTATTGGAAATCCAGAACAGATTATTTGTTGCTGAATCGCTTGTAGCATGCGAAAAAGAAGAAATTTCTTTAAAATTACCAAAACTTTGCGCAAAAGATATTACTCTTCTCGAAAACGAAATTGATATTATAAACAAAACTCTTCCTGAAATTAAAAGTTTTATACTACCTGGCGGAAACACTATAGTTTCTTATTGCCATATTGCCCGATGTGTTTGCAGGAGAGCGGAAAGATGTATCACTGCGCTTGCTCAAAAAAGTTTTGTTTCAGAAGAAGTTCAAAAATATCTGAATCGTCTGTCGGATTATCTTTTTGTGCTTGCCCGAAAAATTGCTATGGATAATAATTCTCCTGAAATTGTTTGGAAAGGTAAATCATGATAATTTATTTAAAATTGTTTTATTAAAATTGAGATAAATTTGTACAATTTTAAAATTTGTAATCAGTAACCGATATTCAGTAATCGGTAGCTTCCTGAATACCGATTATTTTTTTTACCGATTCGCCATGGCGAACCAAAATTTTTACCAATATATCTTTTATGAAGCACTACAAAAAATTCATCAATATTCTTTTTCTTGTTATTGGTTTTTTCTTATTAGCTTTTTTTTCAGGTTGTTCACATAAAATTAAAACATCCGCAGTAAGAGTAATTGATTCGAAAGACAGCACAGTAAGGGCTAAACAAAATTCAAAAGCAGAAGAATTAAAAGAAGATGAATACTACAAAAAGAATTTCTTTCGTTACGAAGATTACACATATAAAAATAATATTCAAACTATTCTTCTTTACAAAGAAGGATTTGAACTTGCTCCTCCTCTTATTGAATTAGGAAGTTTCGAAAAACTCAAACTTAGTTTTGATGATTTAAGCGCAGAATATAAAACTTACAAGTTTACTTTTATTCATTGTGATGCAAACTGGAAGCCTTCCGAAATAATGCCTTCCGAATATATTGATGGTTTTACCGATGATTACATTAACACATATAGCTCATCTTTTAATACTTTGCAGAAGTTCTATCATTATGAATTAACTTTCCCTACCGAGAATATGAGACCAATAAAATCGGGTAATTATATTCTGAAAGTTTATGAAAATGACGACACAGAGGAAAACCTCGCTTTTACCAGACGTTTTATGATCTATGAACAAAACGTGGAAATAACAGGTGAAGTTAATAGAGCAGTTCCTATTGAAGACCAAAATTATAAGCAACAGCTTGACTTTTCAATTACATATAATAATTATAAAATTCCTAATCCATATTCCGGTCTTAAAGTGGTAATATCACAAAACGACAGATGGGATAATGCTTTAATAAATTTAAAACCAAAATATGTAAAAAATAATGAATTGGATTATCATTACACTAATGGAGAAAATACTTTCAACGGGGGAAACGAATTCAGGCATTTCGATATTAAAAGTGTTCAGTTTATTTCGGACAGAATAAAAAAAATCTCAATGGATACTGCCGGTTACCAGCTTATTCTGATGCCCGACATAAGAAGATCTTTTACTGTTTATTCATCAATGCATGATATTAACGGGAAAAAATTGATCAAAACAGATGAGGCAATAAAAAATACTGATCTCGAAGGAGAGTACGTTTATGTACACTTCACGCTTCCTTATTATGAAAATGTTACCGATGGCAATTTGTATGTTTTTGGAGCGCTTACCGACTGGCATTATAAAAAAGAAGCTATAATGAAATATAATTCCACTTTAGGAGCTTATGAATGTACTTTATTTCTGAAACAGGGATATTACAATTATGAATATGTGTTATTAAAAAATGACGAAACCGTGGGAGACGAAACATTTATTGAAGGCAATCACTATGATACGGAAAATGATTATACAATATATGTGTATAATATGGAACAAGGTACTTTTTTTGATAAACTTATATGTGTAAAAAGACTTAATTCCGTAAGGAAATAGAGATTCCAAAATTAATTAAAGTTTGTTCGTAATGTTAAGTATAAATGTTATTTTTGATTTGAGATTTTTGATTTAAGATTGAAAATCA
>JAAXXA010000492.1 GCA_013334735.1 Bacteroidota bacterium | reverse complement strand
TACAAATAAGGTTCTATGTATATATCAGGTTCTATACCTCCGCCATCATATACAGTTCGTCCTTTTTTGGTTTTAAATGCAACTTTTAATGAATCCGGAATTTTTGCAACACTGCCATCCTCATTCTTTTGTGAATAATCAATAGCTTGTATGCATCTTTCGCTGGGTATGTAATACTTTGCAACAGTTACTTTAAGTTTCGAATTATACGAAAGAGGGATTATGTTCTGTACAAGACCTTTGCCATAAGTTCTTTCACCAATTATAACGCCTCTATCAAAATCCTGCACTGCGCCTGTAACAATTTCAGATGCAGATGCGCTGCCCCTGTCAACAAGAATAACTATAGGTATTTCTTTGTCTGTAACCGTATTTATAGTGCTGTGCTTATTGTTTCTATCCTTTAATTTACCTTTTGTGCTAACCACTACAACACCTTTGTCCATAAAAATATTCACTATATTTACAGCTTCATTAAGCAATCCTCCCCCGTTTTCTCTCAAATCAAGAATAAATGTTTTCATCCCTTGTTCTTTGAGTTTCAAAAATGCCTCTTTTACTTCTTTTCCTGCATTTTGATAAAAATTTGTAAGTTTTATTATACCTGTAGTTTCATTTATCATTCCTGAATAAGAAATATTGTTGATTTTTATTTCCGCTCTTTCTATTGTTTTTTCAATTGGTTTTGTTTCACCTTCGCGTTTCAAAACAAGTTTAACGGTAGTTCCGGGTTGTCCGCGTAATATTTCTGTAATATCATTTGTGGATTTTCCTTTGGCTGATTTATCATTTATCTCTATAATTGCATCTCCGGATCTTAAGTCATTTTTTTGCGCGGGGAAACCTTCGTAAGGATCCGATATGATTACATAATCGCCACTTTTATGAACTAAAGAACCTATACCTCCATATTGACCGGTTGTCATCAGTTTATAATCTTCAAGGTCAGATTCTGAAATATAAGTTGTATATGGGTCAAGCGACTCCAGCATAGCATCTATACCCGTTTTAACAAGCTCACCCGATTTAATTTCATCAACATAATTATTGTTTAGCTCCTTATATAATGTAGCAAAAATATCAAGGTTTTTTGCTATTTCGAAATCATTATCAACAAAGCTGATAAAAAATAATGGGACAATAATTATTGCCACTCCTGCGATAATTAGCTTTATCCGTTTAAAATAGTTTTTATGTAATTTCATGTGTTTGTTTTTTAGTTGGGAGTTATGATCACATTGCCAACTGTGTATTGCCAACTTTTTATTAGTCATTTATTTAATTCAAATTTATGGAACAGGGTCATATCCTCCTTTACCGCTCCATGGTCCGCAGGACAGAAATCTTTTAAATGTAAGATATGCTCCTTTAAATGGACCATGTTTATTAATAGCTTCTATACCGTATTGTGAACATGTTGGACTATATCTGCACGAAGCGGGAAATAATGGCGATATACTTAACTGATAAAACCGTATAAAAAGCAGGAGTATCTTACTTATAATTTTCTTCATTTTCTTTTACTAAACGCTGTAAAATTAAAATTATTTTAGATTCAATTTCCTTGTACGAAATTATTATTTTACCTGTATAAATAAAAATAAGCGCACATTGTTTAGAAGTTTTAAATAACGATTCGTATAATATGTGTTTGTTTTTACGATAAGCTTCCCTGATAAGTCGTTTTAGCTTATTCCGATCTACCGCTTTCCGAAATTTTTTTCCTGAGACTGTAATCAAAACTTTTGCGGGATAATGTCCTTCAAAATCAATATTATCAATTAATACCTTAAAAGGGTAAATAAAAAATCCGCGATCTTTTTCAAAAAGTTTTTGGATAATTATTTTTTCGTGTAAACGTTCTTCTTTCTTAAAGGTTTGCAATTGATAAAATTATTGTTTTCTATTTTAAGAAGATTAGGAATGCGCCTATTTCCCTTTTGATGCACTTACCAAAAACTGTTCAATAGCTGCAGCCATAGAAGGAGCTTTTGGATTAGGTGATTGAATACTGACCACTAGTCCTGCTTCTTTTGCAGCATTAGCGGTAGTGTTGCCAAATGCAGCTACTAAAGTTTTATTCTGCTTAAAATCAGGGAAATTATGATATAACGATTTTATACCGGCAGGGCTAAAAAACACGATAAGATCAAATTGATTTATATCAATATCTGATAAGTCGTTTGGTAAAGTATTATAAAAAATTATTCTTTTGTAATTAAATTTATTTTCTCCAAGCAGCTTAGGTATTTCAGGTTTTAAAATGTCGGAACTCGGAAGAAGATAATTTTCATTTTTATGTTTTTTCATAATTTCCACAAGCTCTGAAAAATGTTGCTTACTATGAAAAATTTTACGTTTCCTGTAAAGTACATATTTTTGTAAATAAAGTGCAACTGATTCGGAAACACAAAAATATTTCATCGAGTCAGGAACAACTACTCTCATTTCCCCGCAAATTCTGAAATAATGGTCAATGGAATTTTTACTTGTAAAAATTATTGCAGAATATTCCATCAGATTCACTCTATCCTGTCTGAAATCCTTTGATGGTACGCCTTCTATTTTAAAAAGTTTGCGAAAAAAAATTTTAATGTTGTGCTTTTTTGCAAGTTCGAGATAAGGATCATTTTCCCGTTCAGGTGGTGGTTGTGAAACCAGAATACTTTTAACTTTCGCCATCAGAACATTTTTTTTAATAATTGTAAATAAAATCTGTCAATATGTTTTGTTAAAAAACCTATAAATAAAGCTATAATGCTAACAATTTGACATTATGCGGAAAACTTTTATTAAAATAAGTATAGGTAAAATTTCCAGCGTGCAAAGATACAAAAATAAGTAATACATAGAAATTTTTGCAACAGAAGTTGCATACATTATCCCTGAATATAACCTGTAAGAATATAATGCGCTAAATATCAATACCCCCACTATAAAAATATTCACATTATTCAAATATGTTGTTAAAACCATAACAGGTAATAAAAAAATTCCTGCAATTTGTCCGAAAATAAATACATTCAATAAATAATCAGAAGTTTCCTTAGTTTTTCCAAAAACAAATCCTGAAATAACATAAAGTAAGGTTTTTAGAATATAAAATATTAAAATACATAACAGAATCTTGATATACAACCAAAAACTCGCAAATTCGGAA
>JAAXXA010000491.1 GCA_013334735.1 Bacteroidota bacterium | reverse complement strand
GCCCACAACCGGATCAAGACGGTTTTCCTCTGCTAATCGTGTTAAATCGCGACCAAAATTATCAAGTACCGGTGTTTTGGATTTTATTTCTCCCTGTTTTTTACCCGATGATGGAGAACTCCCGAAACTACTGCCTTTGTCTTCGTTATCGTCATCATCTTCAATACTATTCCTTGGATAATCTTCTTTCTTTTCTTTTTTATGTAAATTTTCCGTAAAATTATTGTCGGTTAATTTGGATTTCAATTCTTCTTTTATTGTATCGTAAGATATTCCTTGTTTGTTAAGTATTCTGGTAGCAATATTATCTTCATCTTTCAAAATAGATAATAACAAATGCTCTGTTCCTATAAGTTCGCTTTTGTAAAATTTAGCTTCTAAATATGTAATCTTTAATATACGTTCAGCTTGTTTTACTAATGGAATATTTTCTATATTTCTTGGGTTTACCGTATTGCTTTTTAACGACTGCTCGATAGTTTTTCGTAAAACTATAAGGTCAACCCCCAAATAATTTAACATTTTTACAGCTAATCCTTCACCTTCTCTTATTAATCCTAAAAGTAAATGTTCAACCCCTATATAATCGTTTTGCAATCTCATAGCTTCTTCACGACTGTAGGTAATTACCTCTTTTACACGTTGCGAAAACTTTGCTTCCATATTGTTTTTTATCCTTTTGTTTAATATAATTTTGTATAATTTTTCACGTTACCAAATGTACTTATATTATTAATATCAGATTCTTTACATAATTATTTATTTTTCAACAAGTTTTTGTTAATAATAAAAATCAATTGTTTTTATGGTATTTCAGGTAAAATTATTACTTTCGTGAAAAATTAAGACATATTATATTTTATACGTTGAGTAGATTAAATTTTTAAAAAAATGGTAGAAGGAGAAAAAATAGTTCAGATTAACATTGAAGACCAAATGAAATCGGCATATATTGATTATTCAATGTCGGTTATTGTTTCACGCGCTTTGCCCGATGTAAGAGACGGTTTGAAACCCGTTCACCGTAGAGTTTTATACGGAATGCTGGATTTAGGGCTTTTATCAAACAGAACCTATAAAAAATCAGCCAGAATAGTTGGTGAAGTACTTGGTAAATATCATCCTCATGGCGATTCGTCAGTTTATGATGCTATGGTTAGA
Source organism: Bacteroidota bacterium (assembly GCA_013334735.1). Classification (GTDB taxonomy): domain Bacteria; phylum Bacteroidota; class Bacteroidia; order Bacteroidales; family CG2-30-32-10; genus JAAXXA01. The sequence goes on along the minus strand of JAAXXA010000491.1, from coordinate 2,003 downwards.
ATGGCTCAGGAATGGTCATTAAGATATCCTCTTGTTGACGGTCAGGGAAACTTTGGTTCCATTGATGGAGATAGCCCCGCTGCTATGAGATATACAGAAGCAAGATTTCGGAAAATTGCTGAAGAAATTGTTGCTGATATTGATAAAGATACTGTCGATTTCCAGCTTAATTTTGACGATTCCTTAAAGGAACCTGTTGTTATGCCTTCCAGAATACCTAATTTATTAATTAACGGCGCTTCAGGTATTGCTGTTGGGATGGCTACTAATATGCCTCCTCATAATATTGGCGAAGTTATAGATGGAACTATTGCATTTATAGATAATCGCGATATTACTGTTGCCGAATTAATGAAATTTGTTAAAGCTCCCGATTTTCCTACTTACGGGATAATTTATGGCTACGATGGCGTTCGTGATGCATTCGAAACCGGTCGTGGACGTATTGTTATCAGGGGCGAAACTTCTTTCGAAACTATGGATTCAGGTAGGGAGCGAATTATTGTTAACTCTATTCCTTATCAGGTTAATAAATCTGAAATGATTAAAAGAACCGCGGATCTTGTTAACGATAAAAAAATTGAAGGAATTTCTGATATCCGTGATGAATCTGACAGAAGCGGAATGCGTATCGTTTATGAATTGAAAAAAGATGCTGTTTCTAATGTTGTTCTTAACAACTTATATCAAAATACAGCTCTCCAAACATCGTTTAGCGTTAATAATGTTTGCCTTGTTAAAGGAAGACCAATGACGCTCAACCTTAAACAAATGATTTCTTATTTTGTCGAACATAGGCACGATGTTGTTATCCGTAGAACAAAATATGATCTTTCCGAAGCCGAAAAAAGAGCGCACATTCTTTTAGGATTACTTATAGCTCTTGATAATATTGATGCTGTAATTGCTTTGATACGCGCTTCTAAAAATCCGGAAGAAGCTAAAACCGGATTAATGGCCAATTTCAACCTTTCCGAATTACAGGCTAAAGCTATTCTTGCTATGCGTTTGCAAAGCCTTACCGGTCTGGAAAGAGACAAACTTAAATTAGAGTACGATGAGCTTATGAAGCTTATTGAATATCTAAACAGCATTCTTTCTGATGAAGTTTTATGTATGAAGATCATCAAAGACGAATTGATTGAAATCAAAGAAAAATACAACGATAAACGCCGTACCGAAATTGAATTTGCCGCTACCGATTTCAAAATAGAGGATACAATTGCCGACGATAGTGTTTGTATTACTATTTCCCACATGGGATATATTAAAAGAACCTTGCTTAGCGAATACAGGGTTCAGAGTAGGGGAGGACGTGGCTCCAAAGGAACTGATATCAGAGACGAGGATTTTATTGAACATCTCTATATTGCTACAATGCACGAATATATGCTCTTCTTTACCGAAAAAGGAAAATGTTTCTGGTTAAGAGTTTTTGAAATTCCCGAGGGTACAAAAAATTCTAAAGGCAGAGCTATTCAGAATATGATTAATATTACTCCTGATGATAAGATTAAAGCATTTATTAATGTTAAAAGCCTCGAAAAGGAAGAATATATCAACAATAATTTCATCATTCTATGTACTAAAAAAGGTACAATTAAAAAAACATCTCTTGAAGCATACTCCAGACCTAGAGCTAATGGTATAAATGCAATAAATATTAAAGACGACGATCAACTCCTGCAAGCTAAATTAACAAACGGCACTAATGAAGTTCTGCTTGCTTTGCACTCTGGGAGAGCAATTCGTTTTAATGAAAAAACTGTTCGCCCGATGGGCAGAAATGCCACAGGCGTTAGAGGTATAAGACTTACCGGCGAAGATGATGAAGTAATTGGAATGGTTTGTATCGAAAATGATATTTATGATATTCTTGTTGTTTCCGAAAATGGTTACGGAAAACGCTCTAAGCTCGAAGACTATCGAATTACGAACCGTGGAGGCAAAGGTGTAAAAACAATAAACATAACCGAAAAAACAGGAAAACTTGTTGCCTTAAA
>JAAXXA010000035.1 GCA_013334735.1 Bacteroidota bacterium | reverse complement strand
AATTAGCATGGAAGTCATTTTGAACAATTTTTCGGAAATAGACAAATTTGATAAAAGCACAAAATATTATAGTCAAACAATCTTTATGTGTTTACAGTATTGCCACCCATTTATGAAGAATTTGTAAGAGAACTAACAATATATTATTTAGCAGGCAACTGTAGTTTAGATGATCTCGTCTTAACAAATTATTTTGCAATTAAAATAAGATTTAATATATTTGCATTAATTTAGAATAATTATTTTTTATATACTTTTATCGTTTATTTAAGTTTGAATTTACCTAATTATACATTTCTCTTTTGAAAAAAAAATCGATAAATATCCTCTTTTTAGTTTTTTTACTGTTCTCTGTATTAAGAGTAAATGGGCAAAGTTTCTTTACTACGAAAGGAACAGATTTTTGGTTTGGTTTCATGCAGAATTATCCTGATAATGTTACAGATAAAATGAAAGTATTTATAACTACAGATAATCAAGCTGCATCAGGAACCATTTCTATTCCATTGGCAGGGTGGACGCAAAATTATACTGTATCTCCTAATTCCACAACAGAAATTATTTTACCTACTGCAACTGTAATGTGTGTGGAAAGTGAAATAATTGAAAATAAAGGTGTACATGTTACATCTGATATTCCTGTTACTGTTTATCAATTAAATTATGAACAACAGACCGCTGATGCTGCCATAATTATACCTACTACTTCCTTGGGAACAAGATATCGTGCTATGTGTTATTCTGCAGATCAGGAATTCCAATTGTCTGAATTGCTTATTGTAGCTGCTTACGATAATACAGTATTGAAAATAACACCAACAAGTTTAACAGTTGGACCGGGTGGAACAATAGGACATACCGCAAATATTCCTTTTTTTATTACTTTAAATCAGGGGCAAGTTTATCAGGTACAGGGTAACTCTATGCCACCTAATAAAGATTTATCCGGCACTTTAATTGAACTCGACACAACTGTAACCTCAAACTGTAATAAATTTGCTGTATTTGCAGGTAATAAATGTGCTTATGTTCCACTGGGAATTCAAGCGTGTGATCATTTATGCGAACAAATGATGCCTATCAAAATTTGGGGACAAAAGTATATTACAATTCCTTTAAAAACCAGGGCAACTGATCTTTTTAGAATTATTGCCGCTGAAAACGGCACAATGGTTACTTGGGATGGAAGTGCGCCTATTGGTCTTAATGCAGGTGATATTTATGATTATAGTTCCTCAACAGCTACTTTTGTTGAGTCCAATAAGCCTATTTCAGTGGCGCAGTTCAGTAAAGGTTCGCAGGCTGATGGTGTTCTTGATGCTGATCCTTTTATGATTTTATTGCAACCTCTCGATCAGTCTATTGGTAAAATTGTTTTTAATTCTTTTTCATCTACAATTATTACAGCCTATTATCTTAATGTTGTTACGAGAACAGCATACACTAATATGTTAACGCTTGATGGAGTGGCAATACCTCCAACTGCATTTACAACAGTTCCGTACAATAATTCATATTCTTATGCGCGGATAGATTTAACTCAGGGAAATCATTCATTGGAATCCGACAGCGGATATACGGCAAATGTTTATGGGTATGGTAATTATGAATCTTATGGTTATATTGCCGGCGCTACTTTTTTTGATCCTGAAATTGGTTTTAATGTAATGACACCAACGGACACATTCAAATATTATTTCTTTACTGATACTATTTGTAAAGGTAATCAACTTACTTTTTCTGCGTTTTCAAACCCTTTAATTACAGAACATTCATGGAGCTTTGGGGATGGTTCTTCATTAGCTCATGGTCAAACAGTTTCACATAATTATAATGATGCAGGAAGTTATTATGTTACTTATTATTATGAGAAAAGCACTTTATGCGGAATTGATTCAATTGTATTGAAAATCAATATTAAATGTTGCAATGTGTCACCTGGGATTGCTGCTACATCTCCCGTTTGTGTTGGGAATAATTCTACAATTACCGATACCAGTTCTTTTAGTTCAACCGCTACATATTTGTGGGATTTTGGTAATGGAAATGTGATTTCAGGAAGCGGACAAGGTCCATATCAGGTTAATTGGAGTTCCGAGGGGACTGATACTGTGAAGGTTTATGTTTCAGAGCCAAACTGTTCAGTTGATTCTGCGTATAAGAAAATTACTATTACACCTGTTCCTACATCTGCATTTGAACTCATTTCGCCAATTTGCTCTACAAATAGTACTGTGGTAACATACACAGGAAATGCTTCTCCTTCTTCAACATATAACTGGAATTTTGATGGAGGTAATGTTATTTCCGGTACAGGGCAAGGTCCAAGCGCGGTTATCTGGTCAACAGCAGGAACCTATAACATAACTCTTAATGTAATGGAAAATGGATGTACATCTGCGCCAAATTCTGTTCCTATTGTTGTTCTTATTTCTCCCGTTCCTAGTTTTATTGCTGTTCCTCAAACAACTTTCATTGAGGATCCCGTGGTTTCCTTTTTTGATAAATCATTAAATACTGTTGCATGGTCATGGAATTTTGGAGAGCCATCTACAGGACAAAATAATTATTCTTCTTTACAATCACCAACTCATACTTATACTGGTAAAGGTGAATATACTGTATGGCTTGTTACAACAAGTGCTGACGGTTGTATTGATTCAACTTCAACTAATGTTAGAATTATACAGGAAGAGGCATTTTATATACCTAATTCATTTACACCCGATGCTGATGGATTAAATGAAGTTTTTGAACCATTGGGCCCTGTAAATTTTATATTTACCCTTTATATTTTCAACAGATGGGGACAGCAAATTTTTGTCTCTGAAAAACCAAATCAGGGTTGGGATGGAAAATTTAATGGGAAATATGTTGAACCTTTAATGTATATTTGGTGTTTAAAATATCATTTCGATGACGAAGCGGAAAATATAACTTATGGGCGAGTAACTTTGATTAGATAATTATTAAAAACTATAGAAATTCTTTATTTTTTAAATTATGAAAAAAATTATATTAATAGTAACTTTTTATTTTGCTTTTCTTGGTTTTGGAAAAGCGCAAACTTCAATTCTTATTTATTCCGAAGATTTTGAAGGCTCTACTTCAGGCATTTATATGAACACAACTGGAACCGAAATACCGGGAACCAATACTGGTATAAATAAATGGAAAATCAATAACTCTTACACGGGAACACCTCTTTATCCAAACACTCCCGGTGAAGATCAAACTGAAAGCGGTAACATTTCTTTCGCCCCTTATAGTAAATATTTACATATTGAAGACGAGGCTGCTGAAAGTAGCGACGGTATTTCTAATTGCAATTATAATCCAACAGTTGCTTCCGATAGATTTGTTCAATTTGGACCGGGCTTTTGTACTCTTGGAATCACAGATGTAATATTTACATTTTTTTATATTTGTGAAGGGTCTCCTGGCGCTTATGCCGAAGTTTATTATAGCGCGGATAATGGTCCATGGACTTCAATAGGAACATATAGTAATCAAATGATGTGGAAGAATGTAACTTTTCACGATGCAGCCTTTGATAATATTGTTAATTTAAAATTTGGCATTAGGTGGGTGAACAATTCAGGTTCATTACCCGGTAAAATGTCTTTTGGAATTGATGATGTTTATCTAAAGGGTAATTTTGATAACTCATCTGTTGGTTTTAATGTTATTCTTGATACAGTGGCGCCAACTCCCGTTTGTCAAAATTATGCGGTAAATGTTTTTTTCCACATGCCTGTTCCAATTTGTGGTTCCGGATTTTATGAAGTAGAACTATCTGATGCCACAGGTAATTTTTCTAATCCAATTAGTTTAGGTATTAATCAGATTAGTAATTTACAATCAAATTCTGTATTATCAACTACAATACCAAGTAATACACCTCCCGGAACCTGTTATAAAATCAGGATAAAATATTCTTATTCTTTTTATGGTTTAAATTTTTACACTAATGCCAGCGCCTGTTTTGAGGTACTAAATTGCCCTAATACGGTAGAAACACAAATGCCTGTTATATGCAATGATGATACTGTTTGTATAGGCAGTGTGATTCTTGTTCCTTTTTTCTCAACGGGAGTATTCTTGCCTGGAAATAATTATTATGCAGAATTATCGGATTCAACCGGAACCTTTTCATCAAACCTTAATGTTTTTGGTTCAAGCCCCGATAATGCTACTTATGATCCTGATATAGTTCCTGGTCCCGGCACTGTGGGTGGTTTAGTAAATGAGGACAACCAACCGATACCTGACGGATGCAATTATTATTTAAGAGTCAGTTCTACATCTCCTGCTACAATAGGGCAGGTGGTATATGGTCCTTTTTGCCTTAAGCACTGTGATATAGAAACTAATAAAAAACAATCGATACAAGCATGTATTTCAAGTACTCAGGGATTTGATACTACAATAACTATTGATATGAATCATTTTGATTCGACTACTACTGCTGCCGTTTATGATGCTTCAAATCATTTTTTGCTTGAGATACTAGACCCAGCGTATTTTATGACTGTTAACATTGGAGTATTAGGAGATGTTACAGCAACCAGTGATACAACTATGCAAATACATATCCCACCCGTTCAGGATTTAGCATCTTTAGGACTTGCGCCCGGTATGTATTATGCCCGAATAGTAGCAACAAGTTCATCACACTCTTATGATCTGCTTGGTACTTTGATTTTCCTTACAATAGGTGCTCCTGCTGATAATCTTACAATTTGGCAATCGCCTCCCGATTCAGTTTTATGTACTAATACCGCGGTATATTTTTATCCTATTCCATATAACGCAGGTATGCCAATGTTTTCAACTTATGAATGGTATCTTAACGGTAATTTATTTTCTACAGATGCTGCTATTGGTATTCTATTTTATGGAGCAGGTACTTATAATCTTACTGTTCAGGAGACCAATTTTGGGTGTCAGGGACCTGTTACACCTAACAGTACTTCATTAACAGTTAAGGGGACTCCGAGCGCTAATATATCAGGACCAAGTCAGGCTTGTTTAGGAGACACATTGCATTATCAGGTTCCATTTCAAAATAGCGTTTATTATGAATGGACATCAGAATTTGGAACCGTTGTAGATACATCAAACAATATATTGAATATACGTTTTGATGAGGAAGGAATTTATACACTTAAAATTTTATGTTTAAATGAATGCGGTCCGGCAAATGGTAGTAAAAATGTTGTTATAACTCAGCATCCTGAAGCTTCATTTTCATTACTTCCTGATACATTATGTTCTGGAGAAAAAGCAACTTTAGCTTATACAGGAACATCTACTCCTGTAAGTTACGCATGGAATTTTGGTGGCGGAACGGGCGCACCCGGAGGTAATAACCCCAATCAACAAGCCGCTTGGGATTCAACCGGGCAGCATAAAGTAATATTGACAGTTACCAAATATGGTTGCGCATCAAAAGACTCAAACTATGTTTATATCTTAGAAACACCTCGACCTTATTTTAGCATACCCAATCAGTGTTTTGGAAACTTTACTCAATTTACTGATAGTTCTCAGGGTAATGTAAATTCGTGGTTATGGTACTTTGGAGAAGACAACGAGTCTTCTGATTTGGTTAACCCCACGCATTTGTATCATAACGATGGGTCGTATGATGTTCAACTTATTGTTACTGCATTAAATGGTTGTTTTGATACTTTAAAACAAAATATTATTATCAATAAAGTTCCTTCATCAACATTTTCGTTTAAAAGCCCATTTTGTCATGATGCAACTTCTCCTATTGCATACACAGGGAGTGGGACTTCAAATGCCAATTTTTTATGGAACTTTAATGGCGCAAATATAATTTCAGGTTCTGGAATTGGACCTTACGAAATTTCATGGTCGGATATAGGAATATATAATGTTGAATTAACTGTAACTGAAAACGGATGCAATTCAAAAACCATTGAACCTATAACTATGGAAGCATGCGAAATTGTTGCTCCAAATGTTATAACACCGGGAAATAAGGACAGCAAAAATGATTTTTTCTTCATGAAAGGATTGGAAAGTTATCCTAATTCCAAACTACAGATTTTTAACAGATGGGGAAAAAAAGTATATGAAAGCGAAGATTATAAGAATGATTGGGACGCCGAAAACAATTCCGATGGAGTATATTATTGGGTTTTAACATTAAAAACCGGAACTTCGATGAAAGGTATTGTTAATGTTTTAAGATAGTTCTATTTTGTTTGACACTATAATTTGAAGAACTTTATTAAAGTAAAAATCCCGACCTTATGAGCCGGGATTTTTTTTGAAAAAAATTATTTTTTCTTCACATTTATTGCCTTTTTGCCTCGTTCATCTTCCGTTATATCAAACTCCACTTCGTCATTTTCTAAAAGATCACGATCAACCAAACCGGTAATGTGAATAAAAATTTCGTTTGATGATTCATCATCAACAACAAAACCATAACCTTTTTTCCGATTAAAGAATTTTACTTTTCCAGTTGCCATTAATTTAAATTTTAATATTAGTAAATCATTTATTCTAAAATGCAAAATTACAAAGAATATTGTAATAAACAATATTCTTTTATAAATTAATAAATAAAAAATAACGACTTAGCATATATTTATTAAAAATAGTATGCAAAAAAAAGCACAGAAAGATTATTCCTGTGCTTCAAAACAATGATAATACAATTATAATTTTGGTCCGGCAGCTATTAGTCTTTTACCTTCTTCGTTATCGGTAAAATTATCGAAATTAGCAATGAATTTTTTAGCTAAATTAGCTGAAGCAGCATCCCATTCTTCTGGATTTTGCCATAAATTGCGAGGATTCAGGATTCTATTTTCAACACCTTTTACCGCTTGGGGTGTCATTAATCCAAAAACAGGGAGCTCTTCGTATTCGGCATTTTCAAGGGAACCGTCTAAAATAGCATCAATAATAGCACGTGTAGAAGGAATGTCAATTCTATTACCGATTCCGTATGGCCCTCCAATCCAACCTGTATTAACGAGATATGCTGAAGAACCATGTTGTTTCATCTTTTTTGCCAGTTCTTTAGCATAAACTGTAGGGTGTAAAAGCAGGAAAGCTGCACCAAAACATGAAGAAAATGTAGGTGTAGGTTCTTTTATGCCACGTTCGGTACCTGCAACTTTAGCAGTATAACCACTCAAAAAATGATACATTGTTTGGTCATAAGTTAATTTAGCTACCGGAGGTAAAACGCCAAAAGCATCGGCAGTAAGAAAAATAATATTTTTAGGGTGTCCGCCTTTAGAAACAGGCTTAACAATGTTTTCAATGTGATAAATAGGGTAGGAGACTCTTGTGTTTTCTGTCTTCGACCCATCATTGAAATCTATTTCACCGGTTTTTTTATCAAATACTACATTTTCGAGAAGAGCATCTCTACGAATAGAATTATAAATATCAGGTTCGTTTTCTTTGCTCAACTTAATACATTTAGCGTAGCAACCACCTTCAAAATTAAAAATTCCATCATCATCCCATCCATGTTCATCATCACCAATTAATAAACGTTTTGGATCGGCTGATAGCGTAGTTTTTCCTGTTCCGGAAAGTCCGAAAAATATAGCAGTATCGCCATTTTTACCCATGTTAGCAGAACAATGCATAGATGAAATGCCTTTAAGCGGGAGGAAGTAGTTCATTACAGAAAACATACCTTTTTTCATTTCGCCACCATACCAAGTGCCTCCTATAACAGCCATGCGTTCATTGAGGTTGAATGCCACAAATACTTCGCTATTTAATCCTTGTTCTTTCCAGTTTGGATTAGTCGCTTTACAAGCATGAAGGATAGAAAAATCGGGTTTGAAATTTTTTAATTCCTCATCTGTTGGTCTGATGAACATATTTTTTACAAAATGCGCCGCCCATGCAACTTCGGTAATCAGGCGCAAACTCAATCGTGTGTTTTTATTTGCTCCGCAAAAGGCATCAACTACATATAATTTTTTATCACTTAGTTGATTTTGTGATATTTTTTTTAAGGAATTCCAAATATTTTCAGAGATTGGTTTGTTATCCGATTTTTTTCTTTCAGGTGTTGCCCACCATACATTTTTTTCGGAAGATTCTTCTTTAACAATATATTTGTCTTTAGGGGAACGTCCTGTGTAAATTCCTGTATCAACGGCAACACAACCGGTATTTGTTAAATATCCTTTTTCAAATCCTTCAAGATTGGAAGCAGTTTCTTCTTCAAACAAATCGTTATATGATGAATTATAGCAAACTTCTTTTACTTGGTTAATTCCATAAACCGACAAATCAATTGAATTATCGGTACAACAACATTTACATGACATAATAAGCTATTAATTTAAGAGATTAATAAATAAGATTAATTGTTAGATAAAATTGAAAGGTATAAATGCAGCAATTTATTATGGAGATGTATGTAATAGAGTTACATCCCCCATTAATTTATGTAAAACACCTTTTGTATCTTTATAAATTATAGTATAAACAAAAACCTCATCCACGTTAATGGGTTTACCTTTAATAGTACCATCCCAGCCTTTGAGAATATCGGTACTCTCAAAAATCTTTTCGCCCCATCTGTCAAATATAATCATTTTGTAAACAGGCGCATATATATTACCCTCGGGCTTGAAAATATCATTAATTCCATTACCGTCAGGAGAAAAAACATTAGGAACAAATAAATCAATAGTATCTTTAACGATTACATCGCTCCATGCTGTATCAAGACAGCCCTGATCTGATATGGCAACAAGCATTATGTCAAATGAATCAACTGAAAGAAACTGATGGTTAGGACTAGTAATTGTAGAAGTGGAACCATCGCCGAAATCCCATAAACTGCCATAAGTTGTAGAAGATAGATTACTAAAATTAACAAACGGATTATATAAGTCAATAATTGCCGGATCCTGTGAGAAATATGCAGTTGGTTTTAACCAAACTTCTATCATATTATTTTTAGTAATTGAATCAACACAGCCAAAAGGTGTAGTAACTGTTAGGCTTACATTATAAGTACCCACATTATTATATGTGTAAACAGGTTTTGGATCAGTAACAATAGTGGAATCTTCTCCAAAATTCCAACTAAAAGCCAGACCTGTATCAGATGAAAAATAATTAAACGGAACTGTAAAAGGCTGACAACCTGATGCTGGCGATGCGTCGAAACTCCTTGATGGTAAAGGCATTACGGTAATTAAAATAGTGTCGGAAGAACTTGCATATCTACAACTATCCCATACCGTAGCTATATATGAAGTTGTTTGACTTGGTAAAACAGTAATAGGGGAGGCTCCTGATTGTCCATTGTCAAGATATATAATGTATGGTGGACCGCCACCACCTGTAATGTTTGCAAATAGTTGTATGGAATCGCCTTGGCAAAGAGAATCCTTTATTGCTGTAACATCAATAGTAAGAGGGGCGGTTACTTCAATGGTAAATGTTGTAATATTACCACTGCAATTATTAGAATCAACAGCATAAACGGAATAATTGGTCGTAACAGAGGGATTTACAGTCATACTAGAACCGGGTGTACCATCCCACCAGTAAGTAAATGGTATTGTTCCCCCTGTTGTGGAATCAGGAACTATAACAACTGATTGTCCATAACATATAGAATAATTATGAACATATACAATTATTTCACCGGGTTCACTTATGTTAATAGTTTTAATTGCCGTGCAAGCATTTGAATCTGTAACAGTAATGGTATAAGCTCCTGCAATAAGACTATCCAAATGCAGAATAGTATCACCATTAGACCAATAAAAAGAGTATGGTCTGACTCCTCCTGATAAATTTATATTAATTGAACCATCATTACCATTATAACAAGTAACATTGGCGCTATCAATAATACTAATTAATAAAGCAGAATCGGGTTCATTTATTACAATAGAGTCGAAAGCCACACAACCTACATCGTCAGTTACGGTAACATAATAAGTTCCCGCATTAAGGTTATTATAAACTGAATCAGTTCCAATATTTGGCTCCCATGTATAAGAATAATTAGAAGAACCTCCTGTATCTATTAAAGTTATAGCGCCTGTGCTTTCGCCATGGCATAGAACATCTGTTGAAATATGAGATCCGAAAAGTTGAGGAAATAAATATGCAAATTCAACAGAATCATTAATTGTACACCCGTTAAAATCGGTTACATTTAAGTAATAAGTACCAATAGAAAGATTATCAATAGAGGCGCTGTCCGAAATAACAATTGAGTCGTGGGTCCATGAATAAATATATGGTCCTGCCCCTCCATAAGCCACTGCTGTAGCACTTCCTGTGCTGTCGCCATAGCAATAAATATTTGAAACAATAAGAGAATCACTTAGAGGCTGATTTATTGGAACTAAAAATTTATCAGGAGTAAAAGTAGAATCCTGAAAATCGCCAACAATTTTCCATGGCATAAAAACCCAAGGTCCGTATAAAGTAGGTCCTGCATAAGTGCCAAGATCAAAAGTATCTGAATAAAGAATATAATTTCCTGCAAATACAGGTGAAGAAGCAAATCCTAGACTGTAATCTATGTCAAAGACTTTAATCCCAAATTCAATTTGAAGACTATCTTTTACAACATTTGTGAGCCATGGATCAATAGAATGTGTAATATTTACAGGTAAAGAATCGGAAGAATAGCAAGGATACTGTAACTGTAAATCGTAATCAGCGCCAAATCTAATGCTGTCGGATGTACCTGAATCAATAATTACACCCATGGTATCTAATACATTATAATCAACAGGACTTGGAAATTTGAATATATTCCAAACATTAGGATAATGATTTGGCGGGATTGGGTTTCCCCAAAAATTAGTATATTCTTTATCGTCTTCAAAGGTTAATGTTTGGCATATTTTATTTGTAAACATTAGTTCAAGATGAAGAATGTCCCAGTCGAAGCTAATATCAAAGGGGTCGCCCGAAAAGGGGTCGGTAAATAATGTTTGGCTGTAGCTTCCCTGCAAATAATTCATCGCGGTACTAATTTCCGGATGCCCGACCCATTCTGAAATTTTCTGAACAAATTTAACTATATCCAGATTAAGATGTATGAAATCAGCACAACCCGAAGTATGTAATTTTTTCTCGTCTTCTATCCATTTGTTATAGGTTGTTATATCGGGAACAGTAATATCGCCTGAAATGCCAACATAATCATAGAAAAAACTTGGAAATGAAATAGGCATACCCATAACATCGTGTTTAAAACCAATAGAGTCGAAAACGGTTGAATTAGTAATTGGATCGGTATGAGTATATACCCAAGGAATAGTATATGCGCCATTTGGAACATCAATAAGAAAAATATCAAAATGATTTAAGTTAATATTAATAGGAGGGAACATGTTAATTGTTTGCCAAGTAATGTTAAAAATATCAGAAGGGTCTGAATACATTAAATTTGCATGAGCATCAACCATGAAGTTCAAATAAAGTTCAATTTTTCCGGCATCGGGCCAATTGGCATATATATCCCAGTTTGCAGTATCGGCAGGATGTACAATAGTATCTTGAACTCTGTAATCAGATTGAATAGTAAGCATATCTCCGCTTGCAAAAGAACCGCTTGCAGGAAAATCCATTGTAATTTCAGTAGGGTAGTCCACTTTTACACCACCTCCGCTCCATCCTACCATTTCAAAAACAAGCTGTGATTCAAACGAAACTCCGTAATCGAGAATTGCCCCAACTGAATCAGAAATGGGCCATGGAAGATCTACCACATAGGAATATGAGTTTCCATAAGGACCTATTGAAAAATTAAAAAGTGTATCTATTTCGTTTATGCTCCATGCAGTAGAACCACTACCCCACATGCCAACTGTATCGGATTTCCATGGTATATCATGAATTACTGTATTTTGAGAATAGCCGTAAATACAGGGAAATAAAGTAAAAATAAAAATAAATTTGTAAAATATTTTTTTCATCTATAATTAGATAAATTTTATAATTGTGTGCAATTTAAAAATAAAAAATGAATATTTTTAAAAAAAATTACAATTTTTTTTGCACAAGACGTTTAATTCTATTCACAGTTGCCCTACTTTTTATAATAAGTTTCCAGTTGTCTTTTCAAATAATCTATATTCATAGGTCTTTCAAGTATAGTTTGCTTGTTATCAACGATATAAAATCGAGGTAGCGCCCACACATTGTAAGATTTTGAAATAGA
>JAAXXA010000490.1 GCA_013334735.1 Bacteroidota bacterium | reverse complement strand
TCATTAATGCTATGCGACTACTCGTTGGATAATAATCTTGGCGCAAACTGGGTGGCATCAGACGCTACTAATGCATCAACTTTTGCTATTGTTAATACAAAACAAGTTTATGCCACTCCTGATAGCGCTTGTATTGTTTTTACAGATTTAATACCCCCTACAGTTCTTAATGCTTATGCAACAGGACTTTCAAAAGTTAAGGTAAAATTCAGTGAAGCTGTTGATAATACGGCTGAAAATGTTGTTAATTACACGGGAATAGGAACTATATCAACTGCTGTTCGCTCTGCTTCAAATGATACGGTTACATTAACTTTAACTACTCCTTTACAAAGTGGTGTTCCTGCTACCTTAACTATTTCTGATGTTAAGGACATAGCCGGAAATCCTATGGCTACTTCGCAGAATTTTGAAATTACTTACACAATCCCTGAAATTGTTATAACTGAAATAATGTATGACGACCCCAGCGCATCTTCAGATTCACTCGAATTTATTGAACTTTATAATAACGGAAGCGCGCAGGCAAACATTAGCAATTTCTCATTTTCATCGGGTATAGTATATACATTCCCTGCTAATACTACTATTGCAGCGAACGATTATCTGGTTATTGCAAAAAACATTAGCGCTGTTAATACTTTCTTTGGAATAAGCGGAACACTGCAATGGACAAGCGGTTCATTAAGTAATTCGGGTGAAAAAATTGAAATTATCAATATTGGGGGAGATGTAATTGATTCATTAACTTATAAAACATCTGCTCCTTGGCCTACAGCTGCAGCTGGTAATGGACCTTCACTTACTTTATGCAATCCAAGCTTAGATAACTCTATTGGTTCTAACTGGCAGGCTTCTGAAGAGTTTGTAGATTCTCTTAATCATATAGCTGTTAGCGCCACCCCCGGAACCGGATGTGTAACAACAAATATTGAAAACCATTTGGCAAAAAATTATTCTGTTAACTGTTATCCTAACCCTGCAAGTAAAGGTTTAACGGTCTCTCTTGAAGGACAAGCTAAAGAAATATTTGTTTACGATCTGATAGGAAACATTGTTTACAAAACTAACAACGTTACATCTATAACTACTATCAATACAGAAAAATTAAATGAAGGGATTTATTTCATTAAAATAATTTTTAACGATAACACTACAATAACAAAGAAAATTTCAATCATTTAAAGTTTTCTTAATAAAATAGAAAAACTGCCTCTAAAATAGGGGCGGTTTTTTTTATTTATTGATGTTACGCAAATATAATAAAAATGAGATTCCTCTGTATCCATAACAAACGCGTCATTCCGAACGATAGTGAGGAATCTCTTTAAAAAGTTACTGTTATTTACAAATAAATTTCACACTTGCGTAACATCAGTTATTTCCTCTTATATTCACAATAGAATTATAAAAATCAAAAAACATTTATACCTTCGCACGTTTAAAATAAAATTATGGAAAAAAAAGTAAGAGTACGATTTGCGCCTAGTCCAACAGGTCCTTTGCATATTGGAGGAGTCAGAACAGCTCTTTATAATTATTTGTTTGCAAAGAAACATGGAGGCGATTTTATACTTCGTATTGAAGATACGGATCAAAATAGATTTGTGCCTGGCGCAGAAGAATATATCATTGAATCGCTTGATTGGTGCGGAATTAAATTTAACGAAGGTGTTCACAAAGGCGGACCATATTCTCCATACAGACAATCTGAACGAAAAAATATTTACAAACAATATGCTGATTACTTAATTGAAAAAGGATATGCATATTATGCCTTTGATTCTGCTGAAGAGCTTGATATTAAAAGAAAAGAATTCGAATTACAAAAAAAGACCTTTCAATATGGTTCTGAAAATAGAATGACTTTTCAAAATTCTCTTACAATTAACTCCGAAGAAGTTAAGCAAAAAATCAGCAATGGCGAGCATTATGTGATAAGAATTAAAATTCCTGAAAATGAAACAATTGAAGTAAACGACTTGATAAGAGGGAAAGTTTTAGTAAATTCTTCACTTCTCGACGACAAAGTTTTATTTAAGTCAGATGGTTTGCCAACGTATCATTTAGCCAATGTTGTTGACGACTACCTTATGAAAGTATCTCACGTAATCCGCGGCGAAGAATGGCTTCCATCAGCCCCGCTTCACGTATTGCTATACAGATATCTTGGATGGGAAAGCGAAATGCCAATTTTTGCGCACCTGCCATTATTGCTCAAACCCGATGGTAATGGAAAATTAAGCAAACGTGATGGCGACAAACTCGGTTTTCCTGTATTTCCTTTACAATGGGTTGATCCCAAATCAAAAGAAATTTCTTCGGGCTATCGCGAATCAGGTTATTTACCCGAAGCTGTTGTTAATATGTTGGCTCTTCTTGGCTGGAACCCAGGTACAGAACAGGAATTGTTCACTATGGATGAATTAATACAGGCATTTTCAATTGACAGAGTGGGGAAATCAGGTTCCAAATTCGATCACGAAAAAGCAAAATGGTTTAATCATCAATATTTGATAAATACATCAAACGAAGAAGTTGCAAATATTTTTTCAAAAATTCTTGAAGAAAAAAATATAAAAACCGATTACGATTATATTCTGAAAGTTTGCAGTATTGTTAAAGAAAGAGTTAATTTTATTAATGAAATGTGGCAGCAGTCCTCTTTCTTCTTTATTGCGCCTTTAACATTAGACCCAAAATCGTTAAAAGACAAATGGAAAGAAAATTCTTCAGAACTTGTTTTAGAAATACAAAATATCATAAGTAATGCCTCCGATTTTTCCGCAAATGCTTTGAAAGAAGTTGTTTCAATCTACATACAGGAAAACCAACTCGCCATGGGACAAATTATGAATGCTTTGCGAATATGTATTGTTGGGGCATCAACTGGCCCCGATTTATTTGAAATAATAAGCATGATAGGTAAGGATGAAACGATAAAAAGAATAAATTTTGCAATCAAAAAATAAAATACTATTTTTGTGTCATTAAATAAAAGTTGGACATAATAACTTCATAAAATTAACAACTATGTTATGTATGGCTTTAATTTCACTTTTTTTATAGGTTATTAGTTATAGACCACTGATTACTGACCACCGAATACTGATTACTATGTACAGTTTTATCCAGTTTTTAGTATATTTAATTTTTTTACCATGATGATAG
>JAAXXA010000489.1 GCA_013334735.1 Bacteroidota bacterium | reverse complement strand
ATGGCTCTTTCAACCCCAACAAATGCCGATATAGTTCGGTGTCGCGCATAACCCACCTCCTTGGAATGGAGTGATGAGTTTAGCATCTTTTGGGTAATGAACCCACTGAGTTCCCGGAAGCCCCGAATCAAGACATGAACCCAGGCACAGTCCAAGTGGAACAGTGTCGCATGAAATACCTGCCACAACCTGACAGAGCCATTTTCTTTTGCCTTGACAGTGGTCATAATAGATCTCTATATACCGGTTAGATCCTGGCAAATTCGCCAAAAACCAAACAAAAATTCAGTTTTATGCTTGTTATACAGAGTCAGTGAAATGCTTATTATACAGAATCTGACTATAGTGCGGGTGACCGATTCTGCTTAAAAACGTACTGTTAAGCCGCAAAAAAACTATGGGAACAATAGAAGAAGATGGGTTCTTGTCTGAAGATATCCAAACTTGGATTGAAAAGCACCATGATTACAACTGCCAAATTTTCAATCTATGCAAAAAGATAAATAAACTCGCCCAAAATTTATTATTATCTCTTGAACCAGAAAAAACTAATGGACAAAAAATTCTTGCATCTATCCTCTTCTCAAGAGTTATTTCGCATTTTCAAGGGATATATATTCTTGCAGAACGTGGAATGGTGGCTGAATCAAGATCATTATTGAGAGGTATGTTGGATGCAACATTTTCAGTAGTTGCTTTATCAAAAAACGAAAATCTTGTTTGTGAATTTGTCAACGATGACCTTTGGCAGAGAATGAAGTGCTTAAATAGTTTTTGCAATTTACCAAAGGACATTAAAAAGAGACACCGTGTAAGAAGTAGCAAACTTAAAACTTTGGTTGAATCTATTCAGAAAGAAATTGATGAAAAAAATATCAAACCACTAACTAGTGAATATCTTGCGCAGAAAGCAGATATGCTGGGACACTACAACACACTGTTTGTAATACTAAGTAGCTCAATCCATAGCAGAGCAAGAGATATGACGCAGTACCTTGGCGAAGGAGAAATTGATGACCTCGAAGCATTAAAATGGGGGCCTGACGTTAAGGGACTAGATAATATATTACTATCAGCTTGCGATTGTATATTTATCTCTGCTCGTAATATTACGAATCTGTTTAATATTCAAAATCTGCACGAAAGTTTTCAAGAAAATTGGGTTTTATACGAAAAATTACTTGGAAATACGGCTTAACCAGTCACTTCAGCGGACCCGGTTAACGCTGGCGTGAACTATCTGTAGCTTCAGTGGCCGGGTCCGCTGAGTTCGGCGTTATAAATCAAAAAAAAAAAAAAAGAGAGGATACCGCATGGGAGCCATTAAGGACGCTACAGACCTCATCCTAGTTCTTGAAAAAAGAATAACTGATAGAAAAATACTCGACATGTTATTGCCTATTAAACAAGCGATCATTCAGGCCGAAAAAGAAAATCTTGATCTTGAGAGACTTAACTTCCGCCTTGAGAGGGATCATAACGAAAAGGTGGAAAATATTAAGTCTTTGCATGCTAAAGAAATGGAAAATCTTAAATCTCAACATAACAAAGAAATTGAAAAAATAATAAGAGAGCGCGATTCTCTTAAGCTTGAGATAGAAAAGAATTCCTCCAAGAAGGGAATGGCAAGTATTAAGATTATAAGAAGCTAAAAATTGCAATTGTTTCAAAATATTCCTCTCCAATATAAAATTTATAACAAGGGCATTAACTCAGACCGCGAGAAAGTTCGTCGGCCTACCTCGTAATTCAGCGGCGCGGCTGGTTATGACTTATCGTTCGCTATAAAATGAAAATCATCCATATAATATTCATCTTCTTTATACTCACAGGCTGTGTCAATTTCAGACATGATATTACTGATAACAAAAAGGCATGGTTTCCATATGAAATCAGCAAGGAATACGTATTAAAAGAAGATGTATTTTTAATGAAAGTTGATAGTGGTTTGGAGCCGCAGAGATTTGCATTAGTCCCAGTCTCGGATAAGAATCGCGGGAGTGGTTTCAACTCATCACCGAAAAGAATTGAATCTTATGAAAATGACCAAAACAAATCATCACAAATACAAATTGATAAAGGGCATGTTTCTATCGTAGGTATAGTCACTGCAGGAACAAGCTTTTTACCCAATCGCATGATACAAAATGCAGGATGGAACCTCTGGTTCGGAAATCATACATCCGAAACACTATACGGTAAAATTACCAGCGGGCCTTTTTCTGGTAAGGAAGTTGACATTCAAGATATATCGTGGGGTATGAGTGAAGGGCCTGAGCTAAATAGATACGTGAAAATAAATAATTAGCGAACAAAAGTATTAAGCAGACCGGGGGAACGCCGGGGCAATCTATCTACTTCAATGGCCCGGTCTGCTTATAACAGCCGTTAGCAATCAAAATTTAAGGGCATTCCATGCGGCTATTGCACGCCCACAGCGACCGCATTTTTCCTTAGTCGTAATCCCGTTATGGCACGGGAACGTATCCATATATTCCGTAGGTTGCTCTGCAAATGGCTTTATTGCATCTCTTAAAGTTTCACGGGCAAAAAGTACTTTCCGCAATTCTTCCCGCAGATCATCCTCGCGCATCATGTCTATCTGGTCGGGTTCAGCCATGTCGATCTCCTTGAATTTGCTAACAATAAAATTAACTGGACAGGGCAACATCGGCGTTCAATCTGGTAGGCTTTTGGCCTGCCAGTTATTATCTGCCGTTCGCTATGAAAAAGAAAATTATCCATATCATATTCATCTTCTTTATGCTCACAGGCTGTGTCAATTTTAGACATGATATTACTGATAACAAAAAGACATGGTTTCCATATGAAGTCAGCAAAGAATACGTATTAAAAGAAGATGTATTTTTAATAAAAGTTGATAGTGGTTTGGAGCCGCAGAGATTTGCATTAGTCCCAGTCTCGGATAATAATCGCGGGAGTGGTTTTTACTTATCACCGAAAAGCTTTGAATCTTATGAAAAAGATCAAAACAGCACATCACAAAACCAAATTGATAAAGGGTATGTTTCTACCGTAGGGATAGTCACAGCAGGGACAAGTTTTTTACCCTATCGCATAATTGTAGCGGAACCGGTTTCTTGGACACAAGTTTAAGCTATGCCGCTTGACGAATTTCATATGGCGACATGAAGCCGTTCTTTTCAACGCG
>JAAXXA010000488.1 GCA_013334735.1 Bacteroidota bacterium | reverse complement strand
GCAACAATATCAGAGTAATCCCGTTTACCGTCAAAATCGGTTTGCTTTAAACGGTAATAGGATATTTTATCACATGGTATTGTTACTAAATAAGAATAAAACAAAAGAGTATTGCTGTTGCCTGCTCCGTCAACTGTTCCCTCAAACTGCCAGTTTTTACAATCATTGCTGCAATATACGGTAAAATAATCGTTATCTGTTTCACTGGCGGTTGACCATTCTAAAATTATATTATAATTATCACATGTTCCTGTAAATGAGAGAAATTCAACAGGTAATGATTGTTGAATAACGGTTTTACCGCTAAGATCAATTATGCAAGCGGAGGTATCATTTGTGGCTACAACCTTTAATGTTTGAGGAAAATCTATTTCGAAACTGGTAATGATCAAATCAGCGCCGGTTCCTGCTTCTGGGTTACTCATAATAACATCTGTTGCATCATTCTTTAATATATATGTAACATTTATTTGAGAATTTGTTATTTTTACTTCTACAGTATCACCCGCATTTGTATTAATATTTGCGGGGCTTACAGTTAATGTAGTAACAGGATCGGGGTAAACAGTTATTGTCTCAAAAATTGAATTTACAATAAAACAAGTAACAGAGGTAGGAGTTTGGGATGAAACGGTAAGTTGAACACTTGGAAGTTCGGCAGGCGTAAAATTATATGTCCTTAAAATTATATCACCCCCGTTTCCAAGCACTGAATAACCGAATATCGAATTATCACTCACTTTTACAGGAGTGTAAACAATACCTACTTGCGATGATCTTACAATAATCTCGGCATAATCAATATCTCCGCAATGTAAATCAATATCTTCCAAGGTCTTGTTATCATCAGGCAAAATACACTGAACTATTACGCTTGGCGAAGGAGCGCTCTCGCATAATCCTGTGGTTGTGGCTGTAGCTGAAACAACACCATCTGTATATAAATCATAAGGACCAAGCCCGTTTATAGTCCAAACGCCTAAGGCAACAGTATCAGTTCCGCCAATCTGTAATCCGTCAATATAAAGTTTTATCACATCCCCATTAGTACCTGTGCCACTTACAAAAGCATCTCCTTCGGTAATAGGAGAAGTAGTTATAGCTACTGAATTCGTAGTCTGACTTATAACCGTTACGGAATTGGAAGCCGCGCTTTGCAAATACCCTCCTACCCCGGTGGCTTTTGCAGTGATAGCATGACCTATTGCAATACTCAAACCCGTTTTTACCCAATTTCCAACCGCGTCAACAGTGGTGGTAGTACCTGCTGCAACTCCATTATCATAAACCTGTATTATTGTTCCCGGGGGCGAAGGTGATATTCCCGTAACAGTCGAAATTGTGGTAGCAGTGCAATAAGTGCCGGTTACAGAAGGCGCTAAAGTAGTTCCCGTAACCGTTACTGAAGCAGAAGCTACAGACATACAATTTGAAGCTGTTATTGCCGTTGCAGTAATAACCTGACCGATAGTTAATTCAAGCGGACTAATAGTCCATGCTCCACCGGCAGATGATATAGTTGTTCCGATTTGAACTCCATCTGCATATAGATATACTCTTGCATTATTGGCGCTGGTGCCGGATACAGAAGTAGTTGTAGCTAAAATTGGCGATGTGGTTATCACGGGCGCTGCAGTATTGGAAGATCCAACACATACCCAAATAGGGGGCGATTGACACTCGCTTCCGACTACCTGAACTATCGCTACATTGCCTGAAAGGCAACCCTGACCACTTGCGCAGTTATTGTTATTAACATTACATTTCCATTGAAATGAACCGTCCGCGGCTACAATGTATGTTCCCGTACTTACTAAATTATACGCGTAATCATAAACAAGAAAGTCGCGCCGGGTATTCCCGCTCCTGCAGAACCGCAAACGCCTTTCGCGTTAACAGTAAATTTGCTTCCATCAAGAGACGCGGTGCATACATCCGCCACGGTAACTGCATTACAATTTCTTATGGATTCACCTTTCCCCGGCGCCGTGGCAGAAGCCTCAATTATGTTACCGGCAATCAATGCGGGTGATATTCCTGTTAACGACCATACGCCACCGGTTATAGTATCTCTTCCTATTACTACCCCGTTTTTAAAAATTTTAATGACTGTTCCGTTTGGTTCTGTTGAAGTTCCGCTCACTGAAGTTGCGCCTTCCATAATAGGACTGGTAATGTACGGACAAGTTGTACGGTCAAGACCGGGGGGGCAAGTATCACAGGTGGGAGTATAATCATCAATTATTATATCAAAATTAAAGCTGCAGGTTGTACCTCCCACATCCGAAACGGTATTAAATTTACCAATGCTTGGTGTATGTGCCGCCATATTACTAAGAATAACTATCCTTACAGGTGTAGAAGGAGTTATCGAAAAATAAGTTGTTAAATCACTGAAAGGAACAAAAAAATCATAAAAATAATCAGGGTCATCGCAATTTGTAGTTAATGCAACAGATCTTTGATAGTTAGTTTGACCGGGATAAGATTTTTTCAAAACAGGTGTAGTGGTTCCATCAACATCATAAATATATACACCGAAATTTGTAGCTAATAAAAGTTCAATTTCAAAGCCGGGATTTCCAGTCAAATAGTTAGTGTCGGCATTTGGTCCCGATAAACCAAATTTCTGGTCAGTATCAATCAATATGCTGTAACTTTTTGAATTGTTGGCAGCGCCGCTAAAACGCATACGGAAAAGCCAGTTGTCGTCGGCATCTAAATATTGCTGGCAGGCATCTTCTAATCCAACAGCCTGTTGAACAAAATCAGTAAAACCGCAAGGAGGACCTAAGCATAAATCATTGTTGATCTCATCGGCAGGAAAAACTAAAGAAGTGTAAGGGATTTCGCTTTCAATCTCGTCGTTTGTAACAAATCCGGTATCAGTGTCAGATACGTAACCATCCAAATTCGGGTCAAGTACTGAATCACCGGGGTTAGTGGCTGGGTCAAAAATAAGTCCGGGAGTTTGCGCGAAACTATTACTTGCAACGACAAAAAATAACATTACAAAGAATAATAACTCTTTGATGCTTAATGCCCGAACACGAAAACTTTTTCTCAACCTCCCTATAACCATGATAAATTTAGGTTATGTTTTTTTATTAAAATAGTTAACTAACAAATGTACAACATTTTTGCAGGCATTCCTAATTTTAAGCCATTTATATTTA
>JAAXXA010000034.1:5464-12295 GCA_013334735.1 Bacteroidota bacterium | reverse complement strand
CTAAGACCTGTTACAACACAAGTTGTATTATTGTTTACAATACGGTTGTTGTAGCCTGCTATAAAAGTAGTAAAACCGTCATCAGTAGCTACATCAAAACAGTATGAAGTAACACCGGCGACGGACATAACCATATTTGCCTGAAATGATGAGCAGCTAATATTTGTAGCCGCAGCAGCTACGGGAGCATCAGGAGGAATACAAGGTACTGGACAGGAAATAATACTCCATGCGCCATTTACATAAGCCTCAAAACATTTTGTTGTAGTATTAAATATCATAAGACCTTCGGCAGGTGCATTACCGGCATTACCATTAGTACCGATTATCGAAGTACGTTCGTTGGTGCTAATTCGGGGAATTAATATTCCCTGGTTTGAACTGCTTATATCAAGAATTGCCGAATTATCTGCGGCAGCACCTGTGATATTAAAGGCAGCTCCTCCTGTCTGTGCGATGCTGTTTAGAATTGAAAATTGACAATTTATAATTAACAAAGAATATAATAAATTTTTAAATATTTTGCCTGTTTTCAAAGATTTGTTCACATTTTTAAATATTTTTAAAAGATGTTTAAAATTATACATTTGAGATAAGCAGTTAGATTGTTTTACTAAGTTCATAAATTTATTTTTTAAGATTATGCATACAAAACATTTGTAAATTGAATATAACGGAAAATTTTTAATCAAATCTTATCATTAAGGCAGTATTATTACTAGCAGTTAAAGCAGAAGGAGAAAAAGTAGCCGGGATTGTATTTCCAGTTACAGTTAAATGTCCCTCATTAATTGCCTCCCCTGATATGGAATTAAAAAAATTATAAATATCAGTACCTGTGTCTTTCCAACATCTAACACCAAAGTTAGGCGTACCTGTTGGAAGATAAGTTATATAATAAATACCCGGATTAACTGTTACAGGAGCATCAAGTGTTAAGGTAGTAACGGCTTGAGCAACTACAGTTCCACTTTCTTTTTCAAATAATTTAGTTTGTCCGTCTTCGCTGTACATAGCAATCTTTAATGTTGTTGCAGTAGTAACACCAGCAATACTAAATGAAACCTTATTAATCGTTATTTTATAGGGAATAACATAAGAAGCAACTTTCATATCCGTATTAGAAGTCAAAGTGTTTCCTTGTCCGTTTAAATCTATATAGTGAAGGGTTGGTTCAGGGACCAGACAAGTCTGAGCCGTTCCACCGGCAAGTGCTTGCCAAGTTGCATTTCCATCATTATCAGAAGTTAAAACTTTATCAGTACCTGCTCCTGTTGTAATTTTTAAAGCAGAGGCAGTAATTGTTCCATTAACATCTAAAGTCGCTTGGGGGTTTGTTGTCCCAATACCTACGTTGCCTATAGTATTAATTGTCATTTTAACAGTAGAATTAGAAAATAAACGAAAATTGTGATTACTAAAAGTGCCAACATAATCAAAGCCTAATCTGTTGATATAATTCACTCCTGAAGGATCTCTGTTAAGTATAATCGGTATATCTCCAACACCAACAATATTTAATGGTGAGACTGGAGCCGATGTCCCTATGCCAACATTACCATTAGTCATAATCCTCATTTTTTCAATGCCACCGGTTTTTATAACCAAAGGTTTGGAATCTGTTGTTCCTATAAAATTTGCTGTAGAATCGGTACCTGCGTTTCCGTTTGTTAGCCAGCCACAACTTCCGCTAACATTCGCGACTAACTTTACCCAACTTAAAGTAGGAGTATTCCAGTAATAATAACCCTGCGTACCTCCAGTAAAAGTTACTGTGTCAAAGACCATTAAACTGTTCACAGGATTTGTTACAGGAGAAGAGGATGTTAAGTTTGTAAGGGCAACTCTTGGTATCCGTACTCCCTGATTTGTGCTACTTACATCGAGCATTGCCGAGTTATTGGCGGCGGCGCCAGTAGTGTTAATAGCTGCACCTCCTGATTGCGAAAAACAGTTGAAAGTTAAAAATAGAAAGTTGAAAGTTAAAAAGAAGTACAAGGCATTCGCCATAAGTGAAGGGATCCCCCACAAACGGAGAGGCAATTGGCAAGGGAAAAAGGAATACACGATACTTTTTGCAATCTGAAAAGTTTTTTTTGTTATCATAATTTTTACATTTTTAAATTTAAAATTAGTGTTAAAAAAAATAATTGTGATAATAGTTAGTAATTATGCGAATCAAGGATTAAATAAATTTTAACACAAAAGTATAAAGCACTAAAGTACAAGACGTTACTACGACCGCATGTTTTAATTTTTATTAGAGAAGCTTTTTTTATTAAGAACTTAGCAGCTTTATATTAAATATTAACCAATTAAAAAATTTCAACCCTTGATTAGCATTATTTATTTAATGCAAATTTAACAGGTAGGTATAAGTAAAAGAAATTCTGAATCTGGATTCTTTCTCAACAATAAGGTTGGTTTATCTGGGTATTTTCTCAACAATCATTACCGGTTATCTGAATTTTATCTCAACAATCATTGTTGTATGTTTGTTTTTTTCTCAATTAGATCAATAATACTGCTGAATAACAGCACATATTATCTTTTTTAAGAAATCAGATACGGTTTAAGAAATCATTTAAACTTAAATCTTCTTCTATATTTAATTTCTTGCGAAGCTTATATCGATATGTATCAACGCTTTGCGAAGATATATTTAGAGTCATTGCTATTTCTTTTGAAGAAAGATTTAATTTTAATAAAGCAGCAAGCCTTTCTTCATTTTTTGTGATATCGGGATAATTTTCTCTGAGTTTTATAAAAAAAGCATAGCTGACCTGTTCAATGTTTGCTTCAAATTCTTTTTTTTCTTTTTCAAGGCTAAGTAAGTTAAAATCTATGGTTTGAATCAGATCGTTAGGATTTAAGACATTACCTGAATTAATAAGTAAGTCTTTAAGTTTTAACATAAATTCATTTTTTTCAACAATATGCAAAGCATAATTTATAAGTTCCTGATTCTTATATTCGAGCTCTTTGTTCTTATATTCTAAATCTTGATTCATTTTTGCCAATTCAAGATTTGTGTTTTCCAATTGTAAATTTAAAACGACTTTTTCATTTTCAGAATCTTTAAGTCGAGTTTGAATCAATTCTTTTTCAGTTTCACTTATTTTTTTAGAAATTTTAAATTTGTATCTAAACCAAGAAACTATTAAGAAAGCTATAATTATAACAATTACTAAAATTGCATATAACACATAGCGTTTTATTTTTAATACCTCTAACTCTTTTTCCTTTACCAATAAATCCTGTTCTCTTTTCTTGGTTTCATATTTTGTCTGAATATCTGTTATTTGCTTGCTTTTTTCTTTATTGAAAATACTATCGTTAATTTCTGCAGAGAGTTTATAATATTTACAAGCATTTTCATAGTTTCGCAGGCTATCATAAGCATTTGCCAATTTTTTATAAGCATATACCTGTAAATACAATGCTCCTGTTTCTTTGGTTATTTTCAATCCGCTAAGAGCATACCTTACAGTTTCGTTATATTTTTTAAGATTAATGTATAAGTTTGCTATATTAAGTAAGGCTAATGATTGCCCGTTTTTATCATTAGATTCTTCAGAAATTTTTAATGATTTTGTATAAAAATCAATAGCTTTCTGATAGTTACGTTTATCTGAGTAAATGTTGCCGATATTAGTATAACAATGTCCTATTTCCTCTTTAATTCCTTCATTTTCGTATATTTTTAATGATTTTGTAAAATACACCAGCGCCGTATCAAAAATTGCACAAGTTGCGTACATACTACCAAAATTATTATAACAACTTGCCATACCTAATTTATCATTAAGCTTTTCTTTTATCTTCAACGATTTCAAGTTATATTCCAAAGCTTTTCTGAATGATTTTTGATAAAATAAAACCATACCTATGTTGGCATAGCATTCAGAAATTCCTTTTTTATCATTAAACTCCTCCCTTATCTTCAATGATTTCATATAATATTCAATGGATTTGTCATAAGCCCCCATTTCATTATAAACAGTTCCAATACTATTGTAACATGAGGCTTCCTCGCTCTTATTATTAAGACTTTTAAAGATATTCAGAGATTTGAAATAATATTCTAAAGCTTTGTTGTATAAACATTTACCGGAATAAGTAAAGGCAATATACTTTAAACAATTCCCTGTGAATTTTATTTTTTTTGCTTTTACGGATTCTAAAAAAGCCAAATTATAGAAATAAAGTTCTGTATCCGGAAAAGTTATATTGTATAATTTGCCTGTTTCAAGGAGGAGTTTTATTTTATCCGTATCATTATCGACGACCTTGATTTTACTTATAAGGCTATCTATTTTATGCCGGTCTTGCGCCAAAGAAATTTTAACTAATAAAAAAGATATTACTAATAATAAAATACTTGTTTTATAGTACAAACTCTTAAATTTCAACATAATAAAAAAATTAAAAAGTAGAAAGTTTATAAAGTAGAAAGTTTATAAAGTTGTTTAAAAATTCCACTTCTGAAAGCCAATAAATAAACAATGCCACAAAAAACAAAATTACAAAATCACACAATACAAATTAACCATTGAAAAGAATTTAGAGAAACTCTGAGTTTCAGTGGAGAAATTCGTTCTAAAAAACAATTAGCTTAATTCTAAATAAAGTGTTAGAAAAGTTTTGATTTTTTAAGTTTTGTAAAATTACAGATTTATGAGGTCAGTCCACGACAGCGGAGAGCCATCCGTCATTCGAGACGCTTCGCTTCTCAGGATGACGGACGGCTTTGAGTGAATTAAGTTAATAGTAGTAAAAAGTATGTGAAAGATAAATTTAAAACAGTTTGTTAGTCTTTTACAATTTTTTTCACAAATATATCATTTTCTGTATTAACCATAATAGTATAAAGGCCTTTGCTTAAACCGGAAATATTAAATGATCCATTTGTTGAAGTACCCTTTTTGATCACTCTACCCTGAATATCGGAAATCTCAAAAATCATATTTTTAAAGTTATTGTTTGGAATTTGAATATTTATTATGTCGGTTGAAGGATTAGGATAAATACTGTACTTGCCATAATAGTTATTTTCATTTATTCTATTTCCAACCACATGAACGGATGCACCTGCCTGAAAATTACCAGCCCATATATTCCCTTCATCATCTTTTGCAATTGTACGTATAAGAAGACTACCCAAACCATCTGTTGTAGTATAATTAGTAAATGTAGTTCCATCAAATTCTGAAACCCCGCCATAGGTAGCAAACCAATAATTGCCCAAATCATCCTGAACTCCACTTTTTATATCATTATGAGGTAACCCGTCAGTAGTTCCATAATTTGTCCATGTAGTACCATCAAATTTTGATACTCCCAAAGAAGTAGTAAACCATGTATTCCCTGTTGCATCGAAGAAAATGTCCTGAACATCATTACCAATTAATGAGCTGTTGGTTTGATCGTATATAGTCCAGCTTGTTCCGTCAAATACCGATGCACCGCATTCCATACCAACCCAAAGCTTGCCCGCAGCATCAATTTTGACAACTTGTATATTATTATGGCATATTCCCGTGGGTGTATTTGAAGAATTATATGTAGTCCATGTTGTACCATCAAATTTGGAAACACCACCTCCCCAGGTAGCAGTATAAATATTCCCTTGGGCATCAGCAATAATTGATCTTGCTTTGTTATTTGCAAGACCATCGCCTGTAGTATAATTTGTCCATGTAGTACCATCAAATTTCTGAATGCCATAATTTGAAAGAGCGCACCATAAATTATTTTGTTCATCAAAGCAGATTGACATTGCATTTGCCTCAGCCATTCCATTATCAGTATTATAATTAGTCCATGTAGTACCATTAAATTTTGACACACCATCACCGGTACCAAACCATTTATTACCCAGAGTGTCAAAAGCGATGGATTTTACATCATTACCAATCAAACCGTTTGAAGTTGTGTAAGTTGTCCATTGCGCGTTACAAACAATTGTAATAACAAACAAAATGTTAATTAAGTAAATCTTTTTCATATTTATTTAATTTTAGTTTAGCCTACTTATTACGGCATCGGCATTCCGTACAAAATTTTGTTTTGTTTTAAAATTGGTATTATCGAAATAGACGTCAAAAATATTATAAATATTTTATATTTCCAAATATAAGAGCATTTTTTTACGATTAAAAGCAATATGATTACTATAAATAATAATATATGCAAATCAAGGGTTGGAAAATTATTTTTGCATTTTAAAAAACACTAAAGCGCAGTCATAGTGAGCGTAGTCGAACTATGACCACTATATTACCCTTCGACTTCGCTCAGGGTGACTTAAAAAACGATTTCGCTTAGAGTAATTGATAATAAGGCACTTATAGTATTTATTTTCAACTCTTGATTCGCATAATATAATGAATAACCCCGATGCAGAGCTTCGAGTTATCAAAAGGTTACTATAAATTATAATAAAAAAAAATAATTTTCGAGAGTTAGCACTATATTTCTGCTATCATTCCATACAAATTCTGGAAGAATAAATCATTTTCAAATGTTCTTGAAAGTATATAAGTGTTATGTTAGGGGGAGATATAATGATAGCAGCATAAATATCAAGGAAGGGAATATCAAAGATAATCCAAGCGTAAGGTTTTAATTAATCTGCTTTTAATTGTATGAAAAAAAAACTTACAGACCAATTTCGTCTGCTATTTCCTTCATAGCATTAACTGATATTTCGGCAAATTCAGCTAAGGGAATTCCAATTTTTTCGCATTCAAGAATACTTTCTCTTTTTACAGATGCAGCAAAGGCTCTTTCTTTCATACGTTTTACAACTGATGATGATTTTACTGAAGC
>JAAXXA010000034.1:0-5454 GCA_013334735.1 Bacteroidota bacterium | reverse complement strand
GCCGGAGCCGTCGCATTTTTTTATCAGGATAAACATAAGATGTGGCGGTAATAAGTCCTGTAATGGTTTCGCCCGCCGCCAAAGCATGATGGAATACTTTAGTGCGCGGAATATCCGTGGCTTCTTCGTTGTGAAGTTTTATAGCTTCTGTTATTTCGCTGTCAACACCTAATTTTTCGAGCATCATCGCTGCTTTCAATCCATGTACTTTTGGATCGGCATTAGTAATTTCCACATCCAGATCGTGTAAAAGTCCTGCCATTGCCCATTTATCTTCATCTTCACCCAGGCGTTTTGCAATTGCACGCAACACTGCTTCCGATGCAAGGCTATGCCATATCAAGCGTTCATTTTTTATGTTTTGTTTAAGTAATTCGAGAGCTTCGTTTCGATTCATAATGTTCTATAATTAGATTAATATTGATATAGTATATTAAAAACAGGATAAATTGTCGCATTTTATGAATACAAAAAGGTATAGAGTTATTCGGTATAAAGGCATAAGGAAGATCAAGTTATACCATATACCCTTATACCCTATACCTGAAACCCAAATGTAATAATTTACACCATACAAAGTATATATAATATTTGTTTTTATATTTCTCTTTGGAAACCCTCTGTGAACTATGTGCAAAAAGAATAACACGGAGAACACTGAGAAGGCACAGAGAACCACAGAGAAAAAACGCTATGTGTGTTTCGCTTTGCAAGCCATACAAAATCCACGATGTACGCATATTGTTCCTCCGCAATTATTACACAGCCATCTTTTATGCTCGTTTTGAACAAACTTTTTCAATCCGATTTTTTTAATATTATCAAGATTTTCGATCATGCTCATGCTGTATTTTGTTCTGTATCTTTTATCTAATTGTTTTAAACGTAGGCAAGGATATTTCTCACAATCATAACAAAACTTAGAATCTGTTTTATCTAATAATTCACAGTTTTTTATAATGCAATTAGCGCATGATTTTGACTTGTACTTATTATCACCCCAACATCCTTTGCAAACATTTTTTTCGCGGAGATATGCCATGCAAATTCCGCAATTCATGCCACATGGGGCGATTAATGAAGTATTTAATTTGTTATTCAATTCCAATAAGTTTTTCGGTTATGAAATAATCTTTTTCGGTTTACTGTATGATTATCATAAAAAAATGTTTTTGAAATGCTTATAACGACGGCGTCTATTCTGTTCGTGCGGGATTTATAGCACTTCTCTGTCCACCCCTACTTATGTTTATTAATAACTCCGATGATTCACCTTGCACGACCGCCCCGCATGGCAGCAAGCTGCTGTTACCAACAGTTTTATTGTTTGAGAAATCTACCAATTGCATATTTTTTGTCAAATGTATTAGTCAATTTGTAATAATAAATCCCTGATGATAATTCTTTGATGTTGACCTTTACAGTATTGCTTTTAATATCTGGCAAAGTTTTTACTATTTTACCCATATTGTCAAGTAGTGCAAGTTTGTAAGTTGAATTATTTTTATTTTCAAACCCTACATTTAAATTATCATATGCAGGATTGGGAAATGCTTTTGAAGAAATTAAATTACAACATGGTTCTTCAATTCCTTCTGATATATCATCGAAGTAAAGGTCATCAAACATAAGCCCGTCTTTGTTGGTTTGTATATTGTCGCTATAAAACATAAAACGATATCGTAATGTGTCCCCATTATGAATAACTCCATCCCAAAAGCAAAAATGAAAATCCTTCCATCCATTTGAATTTCCAGTCAATACAGGCAGATCAGGAGTCCACCAAGCTGGAGTCACAGTATCTAGGTTTATCCATTGTCCATTATTTAAAGAATATGCTATAGTGCCATAATCACTGAGTGTATCTGAGTTTACAAAGTATCTTCCTACAATTGTATTTCCAGAATTTCCCTCAGGATAATGAACAATATGTGCAATAATGAACGATGAAGTGTCATTAATGGGATAAGAGTTTAAAGTGTCTGTCACAATAGCATTGGGAACAGAATAAGCATATGTAAAAATTGTTTTCTGTGGCTTCCCTATTTGCCAAATGTTTTGCGAATAGACAATTGTATCAATATACAAACATTTAAGTCCAGTAGTGTCATCAAAGGAAAAAAAATCAAATCCTTTCTGTCCAAAAGTTGTTATTGCTGCTGTCAAGGTCAGTGTAATTGTCAAAAGAAATTGTTTCATAAAATTTAATTTTAAAATTGTTGGTAATTCGTGGTTTGCAATAACACAAATTTTTTTTCTTTAAAATGCCAAAATATTTTGCCTGACAAAGTTGGTGAAAATCTGTTAATAAAAAGGCATAAGTTAACAAGGCATAAGTTAGTCTCCCTTGTGCCTTATACCTTGTAACTTGTCAACTTATTTTTTCCCAGCCGCAGCATTTTCAGTCTTCTCAACTGAATCCTTCTGAGTAATTGTTTTAGTAAGGAAAGCGGAAAGTAAGCCGCCCACGTTGTTTTCGCCCTGAACAAGTACATCGGGTGTAACTTTAATATTACCGGATGCTATTTGTTTTGCAATTTCAATAGCTGTTACGCCTTGTGAGCCGATAGCTACGTTCTGCAATTCATAAGCTTTTGCGGTAGCCTGACCAATGGCAAGAATTTTTGTTCCTTCGGCTTCACCTTTTGCAATAATCCCTTTGGCATCGCCTTCGGCGCGGATACGGGTGCTTTCGGCTTCTCCTTCAGCAAAAGTGATAGTTTTTTGTTTGTTTTGATTTGCTATCTTCACCCCTATTTCAGCTTCAACCAACTGTTTCTGAAGTTCGGCTTCGGAACGTGTTTTTTCGGTGGCAATACGAGTTTGTTCCGCTTTTTGTTGTTCGGTGTACATAGCCTGCTGTTGTTGGGCTATAACTTTTTTGGTTTGAGTATCCATCAATTCCTGAGGAAGCACTATCTGGCATATCAATACCGACACACATTCCACATGATATCTTTCCATTTCTAATCTTGCGCGTTCTTCAGCTTTCTTCTGTTCTTCCTGCCTGTCCTGCATAAAATTCATAGCAGAAGTGGAAGAAGCCTGATTTCTGAAACTTGAATCAATCATAGGATGAATAACATGATTGATAAGGTTATCAATCGAACCGATTTTTGCAACCATATAGGGAGCCTGATCAGGGCGAACACGCATAATTACTTTTACAGATACTCTTATTTCAAAACCATCTTTGGAAACAACTTTCAAGGGATCGAACTTAACGCCATCCTGTTCATCCCAGTCGATAGTAATATTTGTAGTATCAATAATATATACTATAAATGCGCGGCGGTTAAGGTAATAAATACCTGGACCTGCAACATCCTGTTGAATACCTCTGTAACCTTTGGGCACAACATATCTTTCGATTCCTACTTTTATACGTTTTTCGAGTTCTTTCGACTGATCCTGTTCTATTTCTTCGGTAGAAGCTTGCGCAACAAGTTCTTTAAGTTGTTTTGGTTCTTCACCCACGTTTGAAACCACTACAGCAACCTGACCGCGCTCAACAACTGCAACATTATCCAATTCAACTTTAAACATCATCGGATTTATATAATAAGTTCCAGGACGTAATACATCGAACTGAGGTCCTCTCTGACCACCGGCGCCTATAAAGCGAAAAACATTCTGGTAATCGCTATGACCTGTAACTGTTTTAGCAACATATTCGGATTCGGGCAAAGGTTCTCCATCAAGGGCAGTAACCAGACCTACTTTTCCGGAAGGAATTACAGTAGCTTCCATAATTTCGACATAAAACAAAGAGGTATTTATACGATAAGTACCCGGTAATAAAATTTCGGATTGCGGACCTTTTTGTCCATGATTTTTCAAAAAAGCTTCTCCATTTTCGAATTTATTATGATCCAATACTTCAGCGCCAAGTAAGCGTCCGGAAGTAATGGGTTCGCCGTCCATAGCGGTAACAAGACCAATCCGTCCTTTATCAATTATTAATACGGGCATTGTTTTAACAACGAATAACGAAGGATTTATTCTGAAGTTTCCCGGAGGAAGAATTTCTATCTGAGGACCTTTTTCGCCACCATTTTTTAAAAACTCTTCGCCATCCTGAAAAGAATTATGGTTATTAACAACACGGGCAAATATTTTACCCGGAGGAACAGCTGTTCCATCAATGGATTCGACAATTCCCACTTCATTTTCTTCAATAATAGTAAAGCCTACTTTCCGGGCTTTATAAATAAAAGGAAATAAAATATGAAGACCGGGACCAAGTGTTCGCGCCTGAATACCTATTTCGTTTTTCATAGCAACAACGCGCCCTTGCGGCATACTTTTACCAAACCAGCGACGTTCGAGCAAAGCCATGGATCGTCCGCCAACAATTACCACAGTGTTATAAATAACTATTAATACAGCAATAATGATTAATGCTATATAAATCATTGTAAAATCATTTGTCATAAGGCTTCTTTTTTAAAAAATTAATATTTATTCTTGTTTAAAATAATGAAAATATTACGCTTACTTTATTTATCACCTAAGGTTGAACTAACAATGTTTAATTAATCAAATATCTTTTATAATTTCACGTACTTGTTTTTTTAATTTTGGAAGATCAATATACACAACTCCCCAAACCTGAATTTTAGAAACGCCAAAGTATTCGTGAGCAATAATATTGCGAAAAGCTTTTATTTTGAACCATTCAATATAATTGTATTTTTCTTTAATTTCTTCAGTTAATTTAGATGCTGCTTCTCCAATGATTTCAAGTTGCCTTTCAACTGCGGATTGTACAAGTTGACTCTTCAGAAATGAATGTTCATCAAAACCTTTGGTAAACGATTGTATATTTTTTATTGAATCAAGAATATGCTTTAAGCGAACTTCATCGCTAAGAGTGTCGTTCATAAATAAGAATTTTTTCTTTTTCAATAATCAGTTTTATATACTTTGATATTCCATCAGCTGCAACAAGGTCAACAGCGTGATTAGTTATTTTTTCAAGCTCTAATTTCCATCCGATGAAATCAAGAAGACTAACTTTATTTTTGCTATAATCAACTTCAACCAATATATCAATATCGCTATGTTCGGATTCTTCGTTACGTGCATAAGAACCAAATAAATAACTTCTTTTGACAGGTTTATCGCTAAAAAAACCTGAAATTTGCGATATATACGAGCTATTTAACATTAAAAATAAAATTAACTGGTTTAGATTTAAAGCAAAGTTAATAATATTTATCATCACAGATAATATTATTTTACCGAAAAAACGAATTTAATATCTTATAAATATTTTCAATTTGATTAATTTTATTGCATGAATAAATGTCTCTATTTTCGATGATTTCCAGAACTTTATTCTGTTTATATTTGTGTTTTCGCCAATAATTGTTAAAATTATTTTAGCTCTCTTTAAAATTAGATTAAATTTGCGAAATACATTTTATTCCGATTAGCTTTCTGTAATATTAT
>JAAXXA010000487.1 GCA_013334735.1 Bacteroidota bacterium | reverse complement strand
AAGCTTTTCTTACTGAAGATAATGCTTTAATTACAGCTAAAAACCCCGATTCATCCTCCTATAATAACAATCTTGATGTTTGGGTTGAAGAATGGAAAAATAATTCAAAATGGAGATATTGGGTACTCGATACAACTACTATTTATAACAAAGAATCCGGTACGTTTTATTATCCAAAACAAGCGCTTTATAAATTTTACGCTCCCGATCTTGATGAAGATGCTGAATATCGTTTAATTATCATAAATAAAATTACAGGTAAAATTATTTCATCCCAAACAAAATTGATACATTCTTTTAGTATTATCAGACCATACTCCTCACAAAATGTTACATTTGCTTCTGTAAGCGCAGTTCCGATACGTTGGAATTCCGCATATAACGGAAAATTATATCAAATTGTTATTCGATTCAAATATAAGGAAACAAACCTTATAACAAATCATGACACAATTAAATCATTGGACTGGAATCTTGGAAGCTATAAATCGAAGGATATTTCAGGTACTGACGTTCTTGAAACAAATTATTATGGTCAAAGTTTTTATAAATACCTGCAAGATAATATTCCTGTTTCACCTGATGTTGTTCGTAATATTACAGGTTTACCTTTAGAATTTATTTTTTCAGTAGCCGCCGATGATTTCAATAAATATTTGGAAATTAATGCCCCATCAACAGGAGTGCTGCAGTATAAGCCGGAATATACAAATGTTAACAACGGTATTGGTATTTTTTCCTCCCGATTTCAAATTATCCAGCTTCATAATATGAATAGTACTTCTATAGACTCATTAATGAACGGGACTTTTACTAAAGACCTTAATTTCAGGTAAATTTCACACTTCTAACATATTTTTCTAACCTTCATATTTTTGTAAATATGCCTTTTTGTCACTGATTTTGTCAGATTATTTTTATAAAAATTAGAGTACTACTGTCATAATTACCTGAAAAACTATTTTATTTCAGGTGGCATAATGATTGACAAAGCGCCAATGTCAAATAATAGAAAATAATTAGCAAACACTTAATAATATAAATAAAATGGGCAAAATTATAGGAATAGACTTAGGAACCACAAATTCGTGTGTGGCAGTTATGGAAGGCAACGAACCGGTTGTTATTCCTAATAGCGAAGGAAGAAGAACTACACCTTCGATGGTAGCTTTTACTGAAAATAACGAACGTAAAGTAGGAGACCCTGCAAAACGTCAAGCTATTACCAATCCTAAAAAAACGATTTTTTCAATAAAACGTTTTATGGGTGAAACTTACGACAGAACAACTAAAGAAACAAATCGTGTTTCTTATGATGTAGTTCGTGGTGAAAACAACACTCCGCGCGTAAAAATTGATGACAGAAAATATACTCCTCAGGAAATTTCGGCTATGATTCTTCAAAAAATGAAAAAAACAGCAGAAGACTACCTTGGACAAGAAGTTACTGAAGCAGTTATAACAGTACCTGCATATTTTAGCGATTCACAGCGTCAGGCTACAAAAGAAGCAGGCGAAATCGCAGGACTTAAAGTAAAAAGAATTATAAACGAACCTACTGCTGCGGCACTTGCTTATGGTCTTGATAAAAAGAATAAAGATATTAAAATTGCTGTATTCGACCTTGGCGGTGGTACTTTTGATATTTCAATTCTTGAACTTGGCGAAGGCGTGTTTGAAGTTAAATCAACTAATGGCGATACTCACCTTGGGGGAGATGACCTTGATCATGAAGTAATTAATTGGCTTGCAGAAGAGTTTAAAAGCGAATTCAACATAGATTTACGCAAAGATCCAATGGCTCTTCAGCGTTTGAAAGAAGCTGCAGAAAAAGCAAAGATAGAGCTTTCGAGTTCTACTCAAACAGAAATAAATCTGCCATACATTATGCCTGTTGATGGTGTTCCTAAACATCTTGTTCGTTCTTTAACCCGTTCAAAGTTTGAACAACTTTGTGATAATCTTATACAATCAACTCTCGAACCATGCAAAAAAGCATTATCTGATGCAGGTTTAACAGCAAATCAAATTGATGAAGTAATCCTTGTTGGAGGTTCTACACGTATTCCCGCGGTTCAGGCTCTCGTTGAAAAATTCTTTGGCAGAGCTCCTTCAAAAGGTGTAAATCCGGATGAAGTTGTGGCAGTTGGCGCAGCTATTCAGGGAGGTGTTTTAACAGGCGAAGTAAAAGATGTTCTTTTGCTTGACGTTACTCCACTTTCATTAGGTATAGAAACTCTTGGCAGTGTTTTTACAAAACTTATTGAATCGAACACAACTATTCCATCTAAAAAATCTGAAGTTTTCTCTACTGCCAGCGATAATCAAACATCTGTTGAAATCCATGTTTTACAGGGAGAAAGACCTTTGGCTTCGCAAAATAGAACAATCGGACGTTTCCATCTTGATGGAATACCGCCCGCACCTAGAGGAATTCCTCAGGTAGAAGTTACTTTCGATATTGATGCTAATGGAATTCTTAATGTTTCTGCAAAAGACAAGGCTACTGGAAAATCACAAAATATACGCATTGAAGCTTCTTCAGGTCTTACTGATGATGAAATTAAAAAAATGAAAATGGAAGCAGAAGCAAACGCCGAATCCGATAAGAAAGAAAAAGAAGAAATTGAAAAAATCAATAGCGCTGATGCAATGATTTTTCAAACAGAAAAACAATTAAAAGAATATGGCGACAAGATTCCTGCTGATAAAAAAGCTCCAATAGAAAGCGCTCTATCTGAACTGAAAGAAGCTCATAAAAGCAAAAACATTCCTGCAATTGACAGCTCTTTGGCAAAACTTAATACTGTTTGGCAAGCTGCGAGTGAAGAAATGTACAAAGCAACGCAAAACGCTCAGCAACCGAATGCAGGTAATGAACCCAATCCAAATCCAGATCAAACGAATAGCGCTAATCCCAACAATCAGGAAGTAACTGATATAGATTACGAAGAAGTTAAGAATTAGTAGGATTTTTTTTATGAAAACGGCGAAGAAGATTAATACCTTTTTTGCCGTTTTTTATTTTATTTCCCTATATTATTTTCATTACTCTTTCTCTTTAATCCTGTTGTTTATTACAAGAAAATAAAAATTATCTTCTAATTGTAAATAGCCGTATTCGTAACAGAAAAAATATGTAGCTCCTTTTTGAGTAGTATAAATACTTGTAAAATAACTGAAA
>JAAXXA010000486.1 GCA_013334735.1 Bacteroidota bacterium | reverse complement strand
GCTTTGTCAACCTTTACAACAGCCAATGGCGCGTTGAAAAGAACGGCTTCATGTCGCCATATGAAATTCGTCAAGCGGCATAGCTTAAACTTGTGTCCAAGAAACCGGTTCCGCTACATTCGCAAATGACATTAGCACCATCAGAAATTTTGTAGTTATTATTCAAATTGCTCAAAATAATACCTATTAAAGCTTGGAGAAAACAGAATGAAGCAGGATAAGGAAATTCGAAAAAATATCGATACTGTCATCTCTTTACCAAAAGATATTAACGGATTATTCGTGAGATATCGCGGGCAAAGAAGCTGGGGCAAAGGTCTTCTCGGTCAATCAATTATATTATTTCTAATTTCTATACTGCTTATCGGTGTAAACTCAGGGGACCCTGATGGAAATGTATTCAAAGCAGGCATAATTATATTAGCAGTTTCGCTTGCTTGTTTTTTTGTCTCTATATTTATTATCAATAAAGGTCGTAAAGGTCGTAAATATTATGGTATATTTTCAGATGGTGTAAATATAAATACTGGTAATTTGCAGGTTGTTGATCACGACAATGTTGTAATAAATGCAAAACCAATATCAAACAAAGAACTGCAAGTAATAACAACTAAAATTAATGAAATTAATATACGAGTAACTTTTATTTCTGCTGGTAACTATTTAATTAAAGATATTTACATTATTAATTCTGTTGATAAAACAAATATTTGCAAACTATCATACGACCCTTGTCGTAAATTGCGTGAACAAGAATGCATTAGAATATTTCATAGAGGAGTGATTATTAAAACAGACACTTTTTATAAAGAAGATATCATCAATTTCATTGAACCTCTTGAAGAAGTGTCAAATGTGCTATTTCCTTGTTCAACAATTAAATTTTCATTAGATATTATTGTTAACAAATCTAATTATACAGCTAATACTTTTTTGTTTGGTTTAATAGGTATTATATTTTCATCTATTGCTGATAGCGTTCAGCATAAGACGGCTGTGCGTGATTTTCTAAACGGAGAAATTACTTTTAAAAATGGAATAAAATTTGGTGATTACTGCAATGAACATAATTGGGATGTAAATATTGTTTCATGAATCTGAACTATATTAAATATTCACTTTGAAAACCAATGAATGATAGATGATTAACCAACAAAATCATAAACCTGACCGGGTTGAATCTGGCGGCGCTGAAGCGGCCATCTTCATTGGCCCGGTCAGGTTATGAAAGCCGTTATGAGAAAAAGATGAAGATACTACTCACCATACTTTTATGTGTATTCCCTTCTTTGTGTCTGGCGATAGATAATCCAGATGCACCCAATTATCTTGTAGAATTCGATAATCGAATTGCATCTATACAGAAAAATATTAATGATAATTCTAAAACGACGGTTGATTATTCAAATGGATACAAAAATCTAGAAAATATATTAGAAAAAGAACTTAATACTGCATACCAAAAACTAATTGACAAACTGAATAAAGATCAAAAAGAAATACTTAAACAATCCCAAAGCCAATGGGTATCTTTTCGTGATAAAGAATTTGAATTTATTTCAAACAATTGGAATACGCAAAGATTTGGAAGTTCTTCGGCTATATCAATTGGTGACTACAGAACACAAACAATAATTAACAGAGTCAGACAGTTGTTAATGTACTTAAAAAATTACTCATAACAAATCAGCTCAGCCGACCGCGGGAAAGCCCGGCGATTTTATCTGCAACTTCATTGGCGCGGTCGGCTGGCTATAGCCGTTAAATTTAGGTAATTGATGAAAGCTCTATTTCTAATATTGTTCTTTTCCAAGGTTTTGCTTTTAACCCCTGAACCTGTAACAATTAGTTCTGAATGGTTTGAAATTAATCCACAGAAAACATTTTCGGCAATAACAGGTGGAGCAAATATCAGAATTCGGATTCCTGTTAATGATTATAGAATAAAAAAAATTATTAAAGAGAAAGAGACATTTGAGCAGTTAGAAAATATTTTCCCAAAGGAATCAATAGAGGCGTATCTTTATGGTGAGAATAATTATATTGCTCATCTATCAATAGTAGGTTTTGCCGTATCTGATTTCAATTTTAAAGATGAAGGAAGCTTACATATTTTATTACGTCCTGCATTTCCAATTCCAACAAATGTTAAATTCAATAGATTGAAAATTAAAAGTAATCCTGAAATTGAAAATGTGAAAATTTATTGGGAGAACTGTTCGCTCTAATATCAAAATAGAAATTAAATTTAACAAGAAACTTCAGCGGACCCGGTTAACGCTGGCGTGATTTTCTGTAACTTCAGTGGCCGGGTCCGCTGAGTTTGGCGTTGTGCATCAAAAACATACAAGAAACTATGATATCCAAATCACTCCAAGAAGAAATCTCCTCCATCGAGTACGAGTGGCGGCATTTATCAAAAGAATCAACCTATGATCATCAATTTTATTTATTCATTTCGATTAAGTCGACAGCACTAAAGTTGAGAATTCACAGCCTAAGAGAATTGGTAAAAAAGCAAATTGAAACAGATAATAAAACTAAACTGGCATATCAAATGTTGGTAAATTCACTCCAAAATATGGAATCTCTTCTAGATTTCAAAGCAAAAACAGAAAATGAATTAGACAAAGAACATATGAAATACGTTATGGAGAAAATTCAAAGCATTGAACCAGAAATTGAAATTCTCAGGAAATACATAACTAACTAAAAAATAAGAGAAAAACTGCACAACAAATCAGCTCAGCCGACCGCGGGAAAGTTCCGCGTTTTTATCTGCAACTTCATTGGCGCGGTCGGCTGGCTAGAGCCGTTAAAAATCAAAATGAATATAAACCCATTACACCTAGTTACAGAATACATCGTTGGGATTGTGCTGTGTAGTTTGGGTTATTTTATATTCACATATAGTGCTACTGAATACATGCCAATCATCCCAATCAGCTTCGGTGGATGTAAAGAATCAGTATTTCATGGCATATTCTTCGGTTTTTCGTTCGGTGCTTGGCTAGGGATTTTAATATTTAATAAAATTAAAAAGGTAAGACTATTTAGTTATATTTTGAGTTCAATTTTAGGGGCTTCCGGGAACTCAGTGGGTTCATT
This sequence comes from Bacteroidota bacterium, assembly GCA_013334735.1. Lineage (GTDB taxonomy): Bacteria > Bacteroidota > Bacteroidia > Bacteroidales > CG2-30-32-10 > JAAXXA01. Next base: position 84 of record JAAXXA010000486.1, on the reverse strand, counting down.
ACCCAAAAGATGCTAAACTCATCACTCCATTCCAAGGAGGTGGGTTATGCGCGACACCGAACTATATCGGCATTTGTTGGGGTT
>JAAXXA010000485.1 GCA_013334735.1 Bacteroidota bacterium | reverse complement strand
TGCTGCCATTATTGCAGGAACATTGCACCCAAGACCCATTACTAAAGAGATAAAAGATTTTCCATTCAGTCCCAAAGGATTTAATATTCGATCCATTACCAAGGTAATTCGCATCATATAGCCTGATTCTTCCAGCAACGAAAGCAAAGAAAATAAAATCACTATATTTGGCATAAATACAATCACACCGCCAATTCCCTTTAACAGCCCGTTTACTAATAAACTTTTAAATATGCCGTTATTAAGGTGTGTAATTAAAAAATCTTCAATATAGAAAATAAGGTTTTCAATCCATACCATCGGGTAATATCCTAAGCCAAATGTAGCCTGGAAGATTAGCCATATTACTAAAATGAAAACTAATACTCCAAAAAATTTATGGGTCAGAATTTTATCAATCTTTTGCATTTTTGTCTTAAATATAAGGCTGACTTTTTTTAACTATACAATGCAAAAGTATATATTATTTAGAATAATTCCAAATAACAACATAATATTAAAGTAAAATATAATTTGGAGTTCTGTCAAATGAAAGGATTTATCTCAATTACACTAAGTTTTAAGCCCTTGTTGGTGGTATTAACAACAAGGGCTTAAAAAAAGGAGAAGCAAATCTTCTACAATAGAGTATTTGCCAAATTAGCAAGTTCGCTTCTTTCACCTTTTTCCAGGCGAATATGGGCGTAAATAGGATGATGTTTTATTTTATCAATAAGATGTGATAAACCATTACTGTGCGAATCCAGATAAGGAGTATCAATTTGGTATATATCTCCTGTGAAAATAATTTTAGTGTTTTCGCCTGCTCTGGTTATAATTGTTTTTACTTCGTGCGGAGTGAGGTTCTGGGCTTCGTCAACGATAAAACAAATATTCGAAAGACTACGGCCGCGTATGTATGCAAGAGGAGTTATGACAAGCTTTTCACTTTCAACAAGCTCGGTAATATGTTTTGATTCTTTGTCTTTTTCGCCAAACTGATTTTGTATCATTTTCAAATTATCCCAAAGAGGTTCCATGTAAGGATTAAGTTTCGATTTAATATCGCCGGGCAAATAACCAATATCTTTGTTACTCAATGGAACTATAGGTCGGGCAAGATAAATTTGTTTAAAATCTCTTTTCATTTCGAGTGATCCTGCCAGAGCAAGCAATGTTTTTCCTGTTCCGGCGATACCCTGAAGAGTTACTAGTTTTACATTGGGGTTCAAAATTGCGTGTAAGGCAAAAACTTGTTCTGCATTTCGGGGAGTTATGCGATAAGCTGAACGTTTTTCGATGCGTTCAATTCTGTTTGTAAGAGCATTATAAAAAGTAAGTATCGAAGTTTTATCGTTTTTTAGTATAAAATAATGATTAGGAATAGGATCCTTAACTCCAATTTCTTCGGGACCGCATGAGCCTTCCCTGTATATTTTATCAACTAATTCGCCATCTATCCCGCTGATAACAGTTTTTCCGGTATAAAGCTGATCAAGATCTTTAATTCTGCCTGCTTCAAAATCTTCAGCAGTAAGATTAAGTGATTTTGCTTTAAGCCGTAGGTTTACATCTTTACTTACAAGAATAATTTTTTTATCAGGGTTTTCTTCGCTAAGGGTAAGAGCTGCATTTAATATACGATGATCCGCTTTTTTTTCATTGAAAACTCTTATTGCATCTGTTTTTGCGCCTCTGCCGTTTTCGTTCATAATAACTTTAAAACGACCATCTGCTTCTTCCAGCTTAACCCAGTCCTGAAGAGTACTGTTTATTGAAAGTTTATCAATAATTCTGATAAATTCTCTGGCTTCAAAATTAATTGTATCATTTCCTTTTTTAAAATTATCAAGTTCTTCCAAAACGGTAATCGGAATAGCGACATCATTATCTTCAAAACTATTTATTGAATTGTGATTATGCAGGATCACAGAAGTGTCCAAAACAAATATTTTCTTAATTTTATTAGAAATTTTTTTTGACATAAAAATATAATATTAGTTAATATATGATTCCGTTATTTTGTAATCCGTTATTTTTAAATAAATTATGTATGTTGTTTCTTTTTAAAAAATCATTAAAATACGAAATTAAATAAAAATCCCACAATCATAATTCCCACACCAACTATAGCAATAAAAGTAAATATTAATGGCAGTTTCAATACTTTTCTGAGAATGATCATTTCAGGCAAAGATAAACCAATTACTGACATCATAAATGCCAAAGCAGTTCCTATAGATGCACCTTTTTCAATTAAAACCGATACGATAGGTACAATACCAGCTGCATTAGAATATAAAGGGATACCAATCAGAACGGATAATGGCACAGAGTACCATGCTGATTTGCCCATAATCGCAGCCATAAAATCCTCGGGCACATAGCCGTGAGCACCTGCGCCTACAGCAATTCCTAATGCCACATAAAGCCAAACTTTTCCTACGATATCTTTTACTGCATTATATCCTGATTTAATCCTATCATTAAATTTTATTTTTTCTTCGCCAAAATCATTATGCCCCACTTTAATATCATAAACCCAAGACTCCACCCATTTTTCGAGCTTTAGCTTCCCGATAATCCAACCTGCCAAAATGGCAATAAATAAACCTGTTCCAACGTAAATTAATGCAACTTTCCACCCAAACAAACCATATAAAAGCACAACAGCAACTTCATTTATCATAGGCGCCGCAACTAAAAACGAAAATGTAACCCCAAGAGGAACCCCTGCTTCAACAAAACCAAGAAATAAAGGTATCGCGGAACAAGAACAAAAAGGAGTAACGATACCTAGCATTGCAGCCATTACATTTCCGGTAAATGTTTTTTTGCCTTCTAACGCTTTTCGTGTGCGTTCGGGAGTGAAAAAAGTTCTAACAATTCCAACAAAGAAAATAATTAAAGTAAGCAATAACATGACTTTTGGAAACTCAAAAATAAAAAACCACAAAGCCTCTGCCAAGTGCTCTCCCTTAGTCATTCCTATAGCAGAGAATATCAGCCAATCGGTAAATTGTTGCAGGTAATGATATAGTAAATACCAAACCGGCAATAAAAAAAGACCAATTTTAAAATTACACGATTTGAAAATTTGAAAATTCATAAATTTGAAAATTTTATGTCATGAGCTTTTTGCAGATGAAATTATTTTACTTAATACTTTTATAATTACCTTAAGTTTCTCTTGTAAATTTTTACTATCAGGATAGTCT
>JAAXXA010000484.1 GCA_013334735.1 Bacteroidota bacterium | reverse complement strand
TTTTGCACTTTAGATTTTACATTTTAAAATTTGCACTATATATTTTACTTCGATGAGTTTACAGACGGACTCTAACTATACTTTATTAATTAAAACAACGACAATTGTTCAGGCTCTTCATCATTAGGATCAATACTTTTAGGTTTTTGAGGCTTTTTAATTAAGATTTTTTCATCATTTTGAACCGGGGCTTCGATAACAGTTTTTTTAGCTTTTTCCGGAACTGCTTTTGTTTCAGGCTCCTTTAATTTTTTAATTACTTTCTTTATCTTTTTAGGAATAGATTCCTGTTCTATATCTTCTTTTACCTCTATTTTTTTATTTTCAACAATTTCTTCTGCTTCTGTTTCTGCTTCTGCTTTATCTTCAGCAACCTCCTCTTCTATAATTTCAGGTTCTTCGTAAGGAAGTGGCTCAAGAGGAGTAATTTTTTCTATAGGAATATCCGAGATCCTTTTGCCTTTTGCTTTATAACTTTTTACTCCAATAAATTCGGAAATATCAATTACTTCATTAGGCTTTTTCTTGTTTTTCCCGGGAAAAAATTCCACCTCAACTCTGGGAAGCATATCTATAAAAGCATATATAAGTTTTGATTCGGGATGTTCTCCGATAAAGTTTGCTTTTTTGTTTAATTCTTCTATTTCAAACCTTTTTATATAATACATTTTAAGCTCGCCGTCTATATATATTGCAGTAACAATTCTTTTGGGATTGAACTTTTCAATAAGTATCATATCCTCTTCAAAATGTGTTGTGAGATCATATCCGCTTACTTTGAAATCGCCGGACGACATAATTGTAAATATTTTATCATCTCCACCGAAAGCGCCGAGATATTTACCGCGTTTCTCTGTATTCAAGCGCATTACAGTATCATCAAACCAAATATCAAGATCTCCAAGCGTTGACACACCTTCTCCTTTTTTTACAATTTTTCTTATCTGATGGCGCGTAACAATATTTCCTATTGAATTTCTTCCTTTAATCGTAAGCTGACTAAAATCAAGATCAAATGTGAGTTTTTTTAATTTTGGTTTCGGGCGAAGATGAATAGTGAGTACTTCTGCTTCCCCATTTGGATTTACAGTAAAATAAAGCACTTTTGAACCCTTGGATCCTTTTGTAAGATTATATTCTTTGTCGCGGGTAACACCTGTAACAGCAAAGCGTTTCATCATCACATTTCCCCGAATGCCGTCCTGATAAATCATATTGTAAATTGTACGTTCATCGTTTTTAAAGAACACACTTATATGAATAATATCATTACCCACAAAAACCTTATCAGCTACTTTTGTAACAATCAAAGTACCGTCGCCTCTGAAAATTATCATGTCATCAATGTCGGCGCAATCGCATACAAATTCATCTTTTTTAAGCCCTGTACCGGCAAATCCTTCTTCCCTGTTTACATAAAGTTTTTGATTTGTTGCTACAACCCTTACTGCTTCTATGGTATCGAAATTTTTTATTTCCGTTTTACGTTCCCTGCCCGCTCCATATTTTTCTTTAATTTTTTGATACCATGCAATAGCGTAATCAATAATATTATCAAGGTATTTTTCTATCTTTTTTATTTCTTCTTCTATCGCTTTTATACTTTCGTTTGCTTTTAGCGAATCAAATTTAGAAATACGTTTAATCTTTATTTCGGTAAGCTTTATTATATCTTCACGGGTAATTGTTCTGTAAAATTCTTTCTTGTATGGCGCTAATCCTTTTTCAATAGCTTTTAATACAGCTTCCCATGTTTTACTTTCTTCAATATCGCGGTAAATGCGTTTTTCGATAAATATTCTTTCGAGGTTCGAAAACATAAGATCTTCCATCAGTTCCTGCATCTTTATCTCAAGTTCCAGTTTTAACAGATGAACAGTATTGTCGGTGCATACATCAAGAATTTCTTTTACCGTAAGAAAGCGTGGTCTGTCGTTTTCAATAACACAGGCATTCGGCGAAATGGAAATTTCACAGTCGGTAAAAGCATACAGAGCATCAATGGTTTGGTCCGGCGATACTCCCGGAATTAAATAAACCAATATTTCTACTAGCTCGGCAGTATTATCTTCTATCTTTTTAATTTTGATTTTTCCTTTTTCGTTTGCCGCCACGATAGATTCAATAAGACTTGTGGTAGTGCATCCATAAGGAATATCATTTATTACAAGAGTTTTTTTATCAAGTTGATTTATTTTGGCTCTCACACGTACTTTCCCTCCACGTAAGCCATCGTTATATTTAGATACATCAATTGAGCCTCCTGTTGCAAAATCAGGGTACAGATCAGTTTCCTGACCATTTAGCAAATTAATTGAAGCATCTATTAATTCATTAAAATTATGAGGTAATATTTTTGATGCAAGCCCTACAGCAATACCTTCAACCCCTTGATCTAACAGCAAAGGAAATTTAACGGGAAGATTAATAGGTTCTTTATTTCTTCCATCATAAGAAACTTTATAACGTGTTGTTTTGGGATTGAATACCACGTCAAGTGCAAACTTCGAGAGTCTTGCTTCAATATAACGGGGAGCTGCTGCCGAATCTCCTGTAAAAGTGTTACCCCAGTTACCCTGGCAGTCAACAAGTAAATTTTTTTGTCCCAACTGCACTAAAGCATCACCAATAGAGGCATCGCCGTGCGGGTGGTATTTCATTGTATGACCTATAATATTTGCAACCTTGTTGTAACGCCCGTCATCAAGCTCTTTCATAGCATGAAGAATACGACGGTGAACAGGTTTCATTCCGTCAAACAAATCAGGAACAGCTCTTTCTAAAATAACATAAGAAGCATAGTCAAGAAACCAGTCTTTATACATACCTGAAAGCTGAACGGTTTGTTTTAGCTCGCTAAGCTCACTAAGTTCACCATTTTCTTCGGGATCATTGTCGGTTTTTATATCGTTATCGTCAGACATTATAATAAATACTTTGTTTTATTCAGTTCCTGCAAATATAAATAAAAAACAAAATAACAACCGACAATTTATTCACCGGTAGTAATATACTTATAATATGTTGTATTTGAAGATGTTTATAGTGTTAGTAAACGGCATATACTCATTCTCATAAAAAAACTATATTTTTGGAAAATAATATATTAATAATTACGCAAATATAATAAAAAGAGATTCCTCATTCCGCTAAGCTCCATTCGGAATGACACTGTTGGCAGTTGAGGGAGAGGGTGGAAGA
>JAAXXA010000033.1 GCA_013334735.1 Bacteroidota bacterium | reverse complement strand
TTTATCTAAAATTGAAGATAAAGATATTTCCACCGCTCATAAAAAGAAACATAAATATCAGGAAAAATTATGGAAAACAGGTAAGTCTAAAGAAAGAACTAAAATTAAATAAAAAATATAAAGCGTGCACCTTGAGTTTCGAGTTTAAAAAGTTTTTTAATTAATTATAATGTTTTTTTTTAATTTTGTTCAGTTCAATTTATTAATAATTTTAAAAATATATAATTATGCAGGTTATTATTGTAGGTACAGGTTATGTTGGTTTGGTTACAGGAACATGTTTCGCAGATGTTGGTATTAATGTTACATGTGTAGATATTGATGAAAAGAAGATAGAAAATCTAAAAAAGGGAATAAGTCCTATTTATGAACCCGGTTTGGACGAAATGATTGAACGCAATGTTACCAAAGAAAGACTTTCCTTTTCAACTGAATTAAAAAGCAAGTTAAATAGTGCTGATGTCATTTTTATTGCTGTCGGAACACCTCCCGATGAAGATGGTAGCGCCGATTTACAGTATGTTTTGGCAGTAGCTTCGGAAGTTGGCAGAAATATGAATAAATATATGTTGCTAGTTACTAAAAGTACCGTACCTGTTGGCACAGCTAAAAAAGTACGTGATGCAGTACAGGAGGAATTAAATAAGCGTGGATTAGACATAGAATTTGATGTAGCTTCAAATCCTGAATTTTTAAAAGAAGGAGATGCAATTGACGATTTCATGAAACCTGACAGAATTGTAGTTGGTGTGGAATCAACCAAAGCTGAAGATATCATGAACCACCTTTATAAACCATTTGTTCTCAACGGTCATCCAATTATTTTCATGGATATTCCTTCTGCCGAAATGACCAAATATGCTGCTAATTCAATGCTTGCAACTAAAATTAGCTTTATGAACGATATGGCAAATCTATGCGAAATTATGGGCGCAGATATAAATATGGTTCGTAAAGGCATCGGCAGTGATTCACGAATTGGTACAAAATTTATTTATCCGGGTATTGGATATGGGGGATCGTGCTTTCCAAAAGATGTAAAAGCTTTAATAAAAACAGCAAGCGAAAACGGTTACAACATGAGGGTTTTAAGGGCTGTTGAAGATGTTAATGATGATCAAAAATCTGTGCTTTTTAACAAAGTAAATAAATATTTTAGCGGCGATCTGAAAGGTAAAACAATTGCTTTATGGGGATTATCATTCAAACCTCAAACTGATGATATGAGAGAAGCACCATCGCTTGTAATAATAAAAAAATTATTGGATGCGGGATGTATTGTTAAAGCATACGATCCTATTGCTATGCATGAATCTATTCGTAAAATAGGAAATGTAATTGAATATTCAAAAGATCAGTACGAAGCAATTAAAGATGCTGACTGTTTACTAATAATTACTGAATGGCCTGATTTCAGAGTTCCTGACCTACTTTTAATGAAGAAATTTATGAAAACTCCAATTATTTTTGACGGACGTAACATATACAATAAAAAAGAAATGAACGAAGGTGGATTCGAATATTTTTGTTTAGGAGTAAGGAGTTAGTAGTAAATTAGGGAGTTGGCAATCGACATTTTGTAGCTTATAGCTTGTAACAAAAATTCAAAAATTATTATGAAGAAAAAGATATTAGTAACAGGAGGCGCAGGTTTCCTTGGCTCACATTTGTGCGAAAGATTACTTAATGAGGGCAATGAAGTAATTTGTCTTGACAATTATTTTACAGGTCAGAAAAAAAATATTGTACACTTATTGAACAATCCCTACTTTGAAATGATAAGGCATGATGTTACTATGCCTTTTTTAATAGAAGTGGATGAAATTTATAATCTTGCATGCCCTGCATCCCCTATTCATTACCAGTATAATGCAATAAAAACTATTAAAACTTCGGTAATGGGCGCTATTAATATGCTTGGGCTTGCCAAACGTGTTAAAGCAAAAATATTACAAGCTTCAACAAGCGAAGTTTACGGCGATCCTATTATACATCCTCAAACCGAAGAATACTGGGGAAATGTTAATCCTATTGGTATAAGAGCTTGTTACGATGAAGGAAAACGCTGCGCCGAAGCATTATTCATGAATTATCACAGGCAAAATAATGTAAAAATTAAATTATTACGAATATTTAATACTTACGGCCCCCGCATGCATCCTCACGATGGTAGAGTTGTTAGTAATTTTATCGTGCAAGCGCTTAAAGGGGAAGATATTACAATTTACGGAGATGGTTCTCAAACACGAAGTTTTTGCTATGTGGACGATCTGCTTGAAGCTATGATAAGATTGATGAATACTGGCGATAATTTTATTGGTCCGGTAAACGCAGGTAATCCAAACGAATTTACGATTAAAGAATTGGCTGAAACAATTATTAAGCTTACAGGAACGAAATCTAAAATAATTAAATTACCTTTACCCGAGGATGATCCTACACAGAGGCAGCCTGATATAACGCTTGCAAAAAAAGAACTTAAATGGGAACCAAAAGTTCAGCTTGAAGAAGGACTAATAAAAACAATCTATTATTTTAAGAAAGTAATACTTTAAATAAATGAAAATCCTTATCACCGGCTCAAAAGGACAATTAGGCTCTGAAATCAGAGAATTGTCAACAAATTACAAAAATCTCAGTTTTACTTTTACCGATATAGAAGAGCTGAATATTACTAACTATAATGAATTAAATATCTATTTTCAAAAAAACAAATTTGATACTATAATCAACTGTGCAGCCTATACTGCAGTTGACAAAGCCGAAACTGATAAAGAGAGTGCCTCACTTCTTAATAAAAACTCGGTAAATTTTCTATCAGAATTTGCTTCATCTCAAAATGCACTTTTAGTTCACATTTCTACAGATTATGTTTTTGATGGAAGAAACTGCAAGCCATATCTTGAAACTGATTTGACAAATCCTAAATCTTTTTATGGAAAAAGCAAGCTCGACGGTGAAGTAGAAGTTATATTTCAATCAAAGAAAGCAATGATAATTCGTACTTCATGGCTATATTCTTCTTATGGAACTAACTTTGTTAAAACTATTTTAAAAGCGGCAAAAGAAAAAGGGGAACTGAAAGTGGTTTCTGATCAGATAGGAACACCAACGTATGCAAGAGATCTTGCAAAAGCAATACTCAACATATTACCTGTATATAATACAGAGAACAAATTTGAGATTTTTAATTATTCCAACGAAGGCGCCACAAGTTGGTACGACTTTGCAAAAGAAATTACCGAAATAGCAGGTATTAAATGTTCTATAAGCCCTATCGAAACAAAGGACTACCATACTCCTGCCGTGCGCCCATTTTATAGCGTTCTGAACAAATCAAAAATTAAAAACCAATTCAACATCACTATTCCGTATTGGAAAGATAGCTTGAAAGAATGCATCAAAAAGATTTCAGAAGAAAAGAAAAAGTTGTAAATTTTGGTAATAGTTGAAGTTTTCCTTGTACAGTACTTGTGGTAAAATGACACATAATCATAAAAGTTGGCTATCAGCAATTGGCCGTCAGCAAATATTGCCAACTAAAAATGCGGAAATTTATCCCATTTGCAGTACACTTCAATTATATCAAATAAACATTTGTGTGTTTTCAGAACATCAGAAAGAATTTTCCCCACGAAGGAGCTTGTTCCTCACTTCCAAAAGTTAGTAATGTATTATTTCCAGAATAGTAAGTCGCTTTTATCCATGCAGCGCTTCTGGCTGTTTGGGAAATTCGTATTTCATCAAGTTTTCCGTCCCAATAATTATATTCATAGTTAGGTCCATCTCCGCCACGTCCAATAAAGACATTTGTAGAAGATTCCACTAGAGCAGAATTTCTTGTAGCCGTTCCATCCAAAGTACCGTCTTTGTATAATTTAACCTGATCGGAAGCTAAATCAGCATCAAAAGTTCCCGTCCAGTAATGCCACTCTCCAATAGGGCAAACTTGTGAAGAAGCAGCGCCTACATACCAACTTGGACAAAAATATATTTTGCTATCATCAGAGTGGGCAAAAAATCTATATCCTTCTGTCCCACCGATACCGTCCGCATGATATACAATACCGAGATTTGTACCATAATTTCCAACCCTAGCCGGAAAACTATTAGGATTTGCCCAAGCTTCTACGGTAAGAACTTTTGAACCATTAAACTTTAAATTACTACCAACATCAATATTATCCGAACTAAAATCTTGTCCTTTAGCAATTTTCGCATCCGCTTCCAAAGGGTTGTTTGCACTTCCTTTAGTACCATGATTATTATTTCCAGTACTATTTTTAATAATAGAGGTTGTTGAATCTTTTAAGTGATAAACTGCTTTAAAATTCGCATCCCATACATTGGAGGGGTCAGCTCCATCTGTCGCGTCTGATTTACCATAATACATATAAATATAAGTATTAACTGTACCTGAAACATAAGGAACTTTCACCCAATATTCTGCTAAATTATTCGTTTGATCATGCCTTTCTCTTTCATATTTCAAAAGTGTAGTGCCATCGAAACTAGTAAAACGAATATCATATCCGTCGGAACGAGCTTTGGAAAAATTAAAGTTTGAACCAGAAAGTGATACAAGAAAAGGGAAATCGTTTAAATCAGCATCAATTTTAGTTTGATCAACAGTTATCTTTCTGCGATATTGCCAACCATTTATGAGTTCCTCGCTTCCCCAGCTTCCCCAAGCAGGTTCGGTTGATTGAAAATTAGCAGCAAATACCCAATCAACGTAACCAATATTACCTTCAACAGTTCCTTCTTTTAAATAAATTTCATTATCTTCGGTAGGGATATATGTAGTTGATGTTACTTTCAGAGAACCATTTTGATATATTTTTATAATTCCTGTATCCCATGTTCTTTCGAAAGTATTGTCCGCCGTTAAATCATTAAAAGAATTATCTGTAATATATTCTGAACCACCCGCCGCTTCTGACGTTCTAAACATATTTGAGCCATTTCCATATAAAAGATCATAATGAGTAATCGCATTATTGCTAATTGAAAAGTGAAAGTAGCTCGCATCAGTATTAGACATTTGAGCTTTCCACCTCATTCTCATAGGTTTAGCAAAAGATGTCTTAGTAGTAATAATTCCTCTGGTTCCAGATGTTCCGGTGAGAACCAAATGGTTGTCCGACACACCAATATCTCCGGCGTCTATATTCCAATTAGTAGTGGTATTCAAAAACGCGCCTGTAAAATCGTCGAAGAATCTAAAAGTATTCTCCCCATTGCTAACAGACGTTGCTGAGGCATTTCCATAATACATATAAAAAGTTGTCGCGCTCGTCCCTATTAAATCAAACTCAACCCAAACTGTAGCCGAAGAAGCATCTGAACTTTCAATCCAATAATCAAGTAATGTTGTACCATCCGATTTAAAAAACCTAATATCATCGTAATCGGATTGACATTTTGTTCCAACATAAACCGAAGATTCACTGTCAGTTCCTGTAGAACGATAAACTGTTATTTTCATCTGATAATTGGTAAGCGCACCGGAAGCGTGGGAAAGTGAAATTAATTTCCGGTATGAATAGCCAGATAGCCAATTATTAGGAGCAGTTCCCTCGCTTCCCCATATTCCCCATGCGGGTTCGGTTGCCACCCAGTTACGCACAATAAAATTATCTATATAGGTATCATTATCGGCACTTAGAGCATTATAAAGCCATGCCAGATTTTGTGCACCCGAATTAGTTAACATATTCCCATTATTCAATATAGAAATATCGTTCTTAATCCAATCAAAAGTGTATGTACCACTAAAAGTAAAATCTCTAAATTCTAATAATTGCCATGAATCAACTGTTAACATTGCGCCAGTATTTACTGCACCTGCATCTGTAGTTTCATATCTTAAATAGTCATCAGCAGATATATAGGACTGTATTCTCTTTACGCCGTTACCGTGATAAAAGTTTATTTCAGAAGCATCTTCTTTCCATACCCTGAATCTTATTGCTTGATTATTCGAGGCGGTAACTGAAATTTGGGGTATCACCATTGCGCCTCCGACAAGTTTCATACATCTTGTATTACCATAAGCGTGATCTGTTGAAATAATCATAGAACCAGCCAGTTCGGTCCATGCTCCGCCTACTTCGTCACCATTTGCGCCACGTTCAAAATCATCAAAGGTGATAAAGGTATTCGCTCCATTACTAGCAGCCGTTGCTGAAACATTTCCATAATACATATAAAAAGTAGTGGCTCCTGTACCAATATAATCATATTCTACCCACACTATAGCCGAAGAAGCATCTGAACTTTCTATCCAATAATCAAGTGATGTTGCGCCATCCGATCTCGTAAACCTAATATCATCGTAATCGGATTGACATTTTGTATCAATGTAAACTGATGATGCATTATCTGTACCTGCAGAACGGTAAACCGTTAACTTCATCTGGTAATTAGTAACAGCCCCAGATGGGTGTGAAAGGGAAAGTGATTTCCGGTATGAATAGCCAGATAGCCAATTACTAGGTATTGTTTCCTCGCTTCCCCAGCTTCCCCAAGTGGGTTCGGTTGCCACCCAGTTACGCACAATGAAATTATCTATATAGGTATCATTGCCAGCACTTAGAGCATTATAAAGCCAAGCCAGATTTTGTGCACTCGAATTAGTTGACATATTGCCATTATTTAATATAGAGATATCGTTCTTAATCCAATCAAAAGTGTAAGCGCCACCATAAGTAAAATCTCTAAATTCTAATAATTGCCATGAGTCAACTGTTAATGTCGCACCAGTAATAACTGTGCCTGCATCATCTGTTTCATATCTTAAATTGTCATCAGCAGATATATAAGTCTGTACTCTCTTTACGCCGTTACCGTGATAAAAGTTTATTTCAGAGGCATCTTCTTTCCATACCCTGAATCTTATTGCTTGATTATTCGAAGCTGTAACTGAAATTTGGGGTATCACCATTGCGCCTCCGACAAGTTTCATACATCTTGTATTACCATAAGCGTGATCTGTTGAAATAATCATAGAACCAGCCAGCTCTGTCCATGCTCCGCCTACTTCGTCACCATTTGCGCCCCGTTCAAAATCATCAAAGGTGATAAAAGTATTAGCGCCATTGCTAACTGCAGTTGCTGAGACATTTCCATAATACATATAAAAAGTGGTTGCACTTGTACCGATGGAATTAAACTCAACCCAAACAGTAGCCGAAGAAGCATCGGAACTTTCAATCCAGTAATCAAGTAATGTAGTACCATCATATCTTACAAACCTAATATCATCGTAATCGGACTGGCATTTTGTACCGACATAAACCGATGATGCGTTATCTGTCCCTGCAGAACGGTATACCGTTACCTTCATCTGGTAATTAGTAACAGCTCCGGAAGAGCGGGAAAGAGAAAGAGATTTCCGGTATGAATACCCGGATAGCCAAGTGGATGCATTTACAGGGATAGAGGCAATAATCAAAGTAGTTAGAATGATTGCGGTTGTTAGTTTTTTTAATATTTTCATTTTATAAATTAATTTCGAATAACCAACACTCAATAATAAATGATGAAGTATGTCTTGGTTTACCAAGGTTAATTAGAGACCGTCTGTAAACTCATCTTATCAAAATATATAGTGCAAATTTTAAAAACAGTATAAGCGTTGATAATTCTAAGTCTTATAAATTTGCAATTTGCTCTGCCTCAGGCAGATTAACTTATGCGATTTGCAATATTTTTATTTTTGGCAACATTACGTACAAGCGCTAATTAGAACATGATAAAGAATCTTCCGCGAGAAGGATTTGCTTCTTCAATTCCGAAAGTCAATAATGTATTATTTCCTGAATAGTAAGAAGCTTTTATCCATGCGGCGGAGCGATTGCCAGAGGAAATACGAACCTCATCCATCAACCCTGCATAACACCAAGAGCCTTCACCATTTAATGCTTCGCCAATATAGCAAACAGTTTTTGTACCTTGTACTGATGTTTTTAGAATTTCTGTGGCAGGCTTATTTATACCATCAACATATATCTTGAAATTGTCAACATCATTTTGCCCTTTTCCTGTAATTACAAATGTGATATTATGCCAATTAGCGTCATCAATATTTATGTTATCAACATAATAGTAATTGGTTGGACCAATATAAATTATCGCATCATCACTTCCCCAATATCCAACACAAGGTGGCCTTTCCCCTGTGTTATTCCAAGCCGTAATAATCATCGAACCTGTGTGGATAGGATTAATCCATGCTTCTACTGTTAATATATCACCACAAAGAGCCGGAGAAGACCCGCCATTTATGTAATTACAAGTCGCATCAAAATTCTGCCCCTTGCCAATTTGCCCAGTTTCTTCGACTGGTTTATTTGACCCTTTCTTAGTCCCTTCAGATGTTGCCTTGCTATCTGAAACCTTCGAATTATCACCAACCTTATCATTCATGTGCCATACGGCAACATAATTTGCATCCCATACATTGGTTGGATCTGCTCCGTTGGTGGCGTCTGATTTGCCATAATACATATAAAAATAAGTAACTACCGCATCTGAAAGAATAGAAGGAACTTTTACCCAATATTCAGCTTTTTGTACCGATGAGGCGTCATGCCTTTCTCTTTCAAATTTTAAAGGAGTTATCCCATCTGAACTTGTAAAACGTATATCATAACCGTCGGAGCGGGCTTTGCTAAAATTAAAATCAGGGCTTGATAGTGATACAAGAACAGGAAAATCGGTTATATTTGCATCAATTTTACTTTGATCAACAGTAAATTTTTTCCGATACTGCCAACCCGTAAGCCATTGGGTTGGTTCCTCACCTCCCCAGCTTTTCCACGTTGGCTCATTAGCGGTATAATTTCTAATTTTAAAAGCATAAATTCTTTCTTTATTAAGAGTATAATTATCGTATTTCTGTAACAAGAGATGACAATTTACAAGATTATTATTGTCTGCCCCGCTAATCCTGTTTGTTCCATCTACATCAACTTTTGTTTGATTGGCGCCATTGCCGACTCTGTATGCAATATAAGTTCTGCTCACAGGCTCATTCAAAGCAGAAACAGATCCATCGTAAGTCCCAGCAGTACCCGCACCCAAATGAACAAATGAACGAGCATCTGAAGACCAGGCATCTTTATGGCTTAAATAATATGTATCATCAGCGCTGCTTGTTCCCAAAAGAATACTGCTATAATTTAACGCGTTAGCAGTATTATCAAACCAAATCGCCGCTCCTCCTGTCCCATAAGCTGCTTCCAACCTGAAATTGCCTGTTCCGATTGAAAAAGATTTGCTATGCCAAAGAGAGCTATACAATTGTGCTAAGCCCCCTCCTGTGCAATTAGCAACTTCCAAATAATGGTTTGTAGCATCAATAGTATATGTAATTCCAGCATCTTCCGATGGCCACCTTGCAGTATTTCTTGTGGAAGATTCCCATGTTTCACCAAATATAAACGTGTTATCAAAGTTGCTTACCGCCACAGCACCAACATTTCCGTAATAAAGATAAAAAAATGTATTTCCACTCGCAGCAATATAATCAAATTCCACCCAGATTATTGCCGAACTGGCATCATAGCTTTCTATCCAGTAATCGAGCAAACTTGTACCATCTGATTTTGTAAAGCGTATATCCTTATAGTCGGATTCACATTTGGTTCCCACATAAACATCTGCTCCACTATCAGTGCCCGTGGTGCGATGAATGGTTAACTTCATCTGGTAATTTGTCAAAGATCCATCAGTACTTGCTTCGATTGCAATCTGTTTACGATATGTATAACCGTTTAACACACCTGTTATTATATATTCTTCGTTTCCCCATGTTCCCCACGTTGGCTCATTAGCGGTATAATTTCTAATTTTAAATGCATAAATCCTTACCCTATTAAGAGTATAATTATCGTATTTCTGTATCAAGAGATGGCAATTTACAAGATTATTATTGTCTGCCCCGCTAATTCTGTTTGTTCCATCAATATCAACTTTTGTTTGATTGGCGCCATTACCGACTCTGTAAGCAATATAAGTTCTGCTCACAGGCTCAGTCAAAGAAGAAGCAGATCCATCGTAAGTCCCGGCACTACCCGCGCCCAAAGCAACAAATGAAAGCGCAACATCAGCCCAGCCATCTCCATGGCTTAAATAATATGCATTATCAGCGCTGCTTGTCCCCAAAAGAATACTGCTAAAATTTAACGCATTAGTAGTATTATCAAACCAAATTGCGGCTCCTCCTGTTCCGTAAGCTGCTTCCAACCTGAAATTGCCTGTTCCGATAGAAAAAGATTTGCTATGCCAAAGAGAGCTATACAATTGTGCTAAGCCCCCTCCTGTGCAATTAGTAACTTCCAAATAATGATTTGTAGCATCAATAGTATATGTAATTCCAGCATCTTCCGATGGCCACCTTGCAGTATTTCTTGTGGAAGATTCCCATGTTTCACCAAATATAAACGTGTTATCAAAGTTGCTTACCGCCGTAGCTCCAACATTTCCATAATATATATAAAAAGTTGTTGCGCTCGTGCCAATAAAATCAAACTCTACCCAAACAATAGCGGAAGATACATCTGAACTTTCTATCCAGTAATCCAGTAATGTTGCGCCATCCGAATTGGCAAACCTGATATCATCGTAATCGGATTGGCATTTTGTACCTATGTAAACTGATGATGCATTGTCTGTGCCTGCAGAACGGTAAACCGTTAACTTCATCTGGTAATTAGTAACAGCCCCTGATGAACTGGAAAGAGATAGCGATTTTCGAAATGAATACCCGGAAAGCCAAGTGCTTGCCTGAACCTGAGCAGTAACAATGGTCATAATAATTATAATTACCGCCGTTGTTAGCTTTTTTAATTTAGTCATATTAGAAATTATTAACAAAACTTACGAAATCCCATTTAGAATCGGCTGAATTGTAAATAAATCCCAAGTACATCGTTTTTGAAATAACTGTGGTTGTAGGTAGCGAAACATCACCTACACGATATATAGCATTCCAACTAAGCGTTTGAGCAGTACCATTGTCTTTAATGCGTATAATCAATTTTTGACCGTTAACGGGAGTTCCGCTGGGCGCTGCAAACGTTGCAGCCTGCGCCAAAGCGGTAACGGTAAACATATCATTAGCGCCCGCTGCCGGTGTTGGCGCTGAACCATCTGTAATTGTTCCTACTCTTGGAGTTATTAAACCGGTAACTTTAAGGGTGCCGTTAACAGTAAGCTGCTGACCTGAAGAAGCAGAAGCAAAAGTTCCATAAAGCAATGCTTTAGTTGTATCCCCTGCGGCATTTGTGCGATCCTGATTATCCACATAGAAAGAGTTGGAACGGGTTTCATATCTACCTGCGAAAGCTCCCAATGCCACATTGCCACTCCCCGTAACGTTGGAAAAGAGGGAATAAAACCCGTTGGCGGTATTGTTGTTGCCTGTGGTGTTATAAAAGAGCGAATTCACTCCAGAGGCATTATTTTGATAGCCTTCGGTATTGGAAACAAGGGATTGATAACCAGTAGCAGTATTATTGAAACCATTAGTATTGGCGCTAAGGGAAGTCCTCCCTAAGGCTGTATTTTGAAAGCCAATGGTGTTGGAGGAGAAGGATCCATAACCAACGGCAGTATTATTATCTGCTGCATTTGTACTGGATGCCACACTTGAAAGACCCGCCTGATATCCAAGAAAAGTGTTATATTGAGCGCCGGAAACGATATTCTTTCCCGCCTGATAACCTAACTTTGTATTTAAGTCGGTATTGTTAAAATCAATTAAATTGGCAACCTGTAAAAGATTGTTGGGAGTAGTTGTACCGATG
Source organism: Bacteroidota bacterium (assembly GCA_013334735.1). Lineage (GTDB taxonomy): Bacteria > Bacteroidota > Bacteroidia > Bacteroidales > CG2-30-32-10 > JAAXXA01. The sequence goes on along the minus strand of JAAXXA010000033.1, from coordinate 614 downwards.
CCAACATTACCAATTGTTCCTGCTCCACTGCTTGTGCCAACAAACAAAGTAGGAATTGTGGAATTAAACCCCACCATTAGAGAGTTTGCTATATTATTCTCTAAACGTGTAGCATCTGTTCCCCGACCTATAACAACGGACTTATCTGCGCTAGCAGTTGTCATATACCCCATTGAAGTTGAAACATTTCCACTGGCAGTGGTGTAATATCCCATTGCGGTTGCTCCCTGAGAAGTAGCGTCCGTTAAATATCCTATTGCAGTTGCTCCTTCAGCGGTGGCGTTTGTTTTATATCCCATTGCGGTTGACTGAAGTCCTGAGGCCTTACTATTATAGCCACTAGCAAAAGAATAATTCCCAATATTTGAATCATCCCATTGAGTACCTTCAACATATCCTGTCCTGAAAGCGCCTTTTTTCGGGTACCAGATTAGTCTTGTACCTGCTCCCGTTGTAGCTAAAGCAGTTCCGGAACCATAAGTCCCTATTGAGAGTATTCCGCCATCAGGGGTAGCTGCGCCTTTATCAAGTGTAAGTTTAAACTCCGGGCTCGCAGTTCCTATACCGACATTACTCCCGTCGTTAAATAATACACTGTTTGCAATCCAGTTCGA
>JAAXXA010000032.1 GCA_013334735.1 Bacteroidota bacterium | reverse complement strand
GGCATTAAAGTTAATTGACGAAAACAGTAATGCCGATTTCCCATCACTAGCCCATAAATAATTCACTTTCGTTTTTTCAAGAATTTTAATAATATATTGCGAATTAAATCGATCATCTTCTACTATAAGAATTTTCTTATTTTTCCAATCAAAATCTGATTGTACAGGTATTAAAATATCATTTGATAACAACTTTGCTCTTTTAAAAGGTAAAGTAAAATAAAAGGTAGTTCCAACGCCTACTTTGCTTTCAAACCAAATAGAGCCACCCATTAATTCTATTAATCCTTTACATATCGACAAACCCAACCCAACGCCATCATATTTGCGGGTTAACGAATCATTAACCTGTCGAAAAGGCGCGAAGATTTCTTCTTTGTTTTTATATGGAATACCTATGCCCGTATCAGAAACATAAAACAATAGTGTAATAGGGTCTTTTTTTGAACAACCAAAAATAATTTTTCCTTTTTCGGTAAATTTTAATGCATTATTTATAATATTTACATATACCTGTTTTAATCGTTCAAAATCAGTAGATATTTCATCATCTACAGGGGCAATCTGATTATCGACACTAATTTCTACTGAAAAATTATTTATAATGCTGTTTTCTTTGTAATAGTTTAAAATCCCATAAAGAAACTGTGAAATCTTACCTTCTGCTTCAAAGAGACTCATTTGACTTGATTCAATTTTTGAAATATCAAGAATATTATTAATAATTTTTAATAAATCATAGCTTCGTTGCCTGATAATTTTTAAATAGCTGTCTGCTTCCTCTTTTTCTATATCAGGAGACATTTCGAGTATATCCGAAAAGCCTATTATAGCATTCATCGGTGTACGTATTTCGTGGCTCATATTTGCCAGAAAAGCCGTTTTTAATTTATCCGATTCTTCAGCTTTAAGCATCGCCTTATATAATTCTTTGTTTTGAATTTCAATTTGAGATTGATATTCGAGTATTGCTGATATATCGCGCGCTATTATTACAAATCCTATTTTTTGATCATCCCCCCTTACAAAATGCGAAACATTTAGTAAAACAGGAATACTATATCCGTCGCTTGTCAGCAAATAATGATTTTTGTTTATTTTTTGATTGTCAATAATACTCTCGAAATCAATTTGAGAAGGTAATATCGTGCTTATCGGAGAATTAAATAAATTTTCTTCTTTATACTTAAGTCTTTTTTGAGTAGTATTGTTTACAGTTAATATATACCCACTGTCGTCAATAACAATAAGCATATCCTCCATCGAATTGAAAATATCATCCAAATAATATTTTGTAACGGTCGAATAATTTAATTCTTCGCCCAAAAAATTAATGCTGAGAGCTAAGGAGTCAATTAAATCATTATTGTACAAAACTTCATTCTGTGCGGTATAATCGTGCTGGGCATATTTTAATAATACATCGTTAAATGATCCAACCTTTTTTTCAAAATTTTTTGTGATTAGGGATTGCTTATCAATAATATTTTGAAACTCAAGCAATTTATTGTAAACTTCGGGATCTGTTTTTATTTCATCAACTATTTTTGTGTTCTCGGGATTGTCAGGATCGCTTATATATAAAGACAAATATTTAAGTAAGTCGAGGGCCGATATCATAAAGTGTGGAAAATATTAAAATGAATTTTAACTTTGCGAATTTAATAAAAAATCTTTCTCGTAAATATTTGTTTTTGGCTCATTCCTTTCAGTATATTCCCGTAACCATTTTAAGGCTTTTTTTTTATCTGTAAACATTTTTGCAGGAGCAGGAGCTTTATATATTGCAATGAAAAAATTATAAATTATTTCCTGAATTCTAGAGTTAGTTAAAATTGCAACGGCAATAACTCCTTTACCTGCATCTTTTTGCGCCATACGTTTTCGGGCGCCACATGTACTGCTTTTAAGCTTTCTTATATCCGAAAACATGAGGTAAGTTTTATCTTTGGTAAGTTCCAATCTGTATTTGATAGAAGCATCAATCATTTCTTCTGTATAATGTTCACAAAGAAAAGTAACATTAACAATTCCATCTTCGATCCAGACGTCCATATATTTTTTAATAGAATTTTCCATATATATATTAAATATATGTAGAATTAAAAGTGCAAAAGCATATTATAGTTTAACAAATTTTAAAAAAAGTACTTCTTTGAATTTATTGTTCATTGTTATTCTTTTCTTTGAATTGTTTTAACCACTTTAAAGCTTTTTCTCTGTCAGTAAAAGTTTTAGATGGGGCGGGAGCTTTGTAAATAACATTGAAAAAATTAAAAATTATTTCGTGTATAACAGAGTCCGTATAAAGAGCAGCGGCTATTGTACCAAAGCCTGCATCTTTTTGTGCAAGACGTTGTCTTGCTTCGCGCGTGTAACTTTTAATCTTTCTTGTATCTGCAAATATCAGATAGCTTTTACCTTTAGTTATCGCTAATCGGTGCTTGATATTCGCTTCTACAATTTGTTCAGTATTATGTTCATGTTTACATGTAATATAAAGTATTTCATCCTCTATCCACATATCATCAACTAATTCTTCATAATTTTCCATAAATTGCCTCTGTTTAATTTTTTTTAATATTTTTGAAAATTAAAATTTTAACAAATATACATTATTTTATGTGAATTTCAATAGGGTTTGAAGTTTTTTTGTTAATTAAACACAGAATATTTTATATTAATCTGATATTTTTACATGAAATTACTGTATTTTTGAACTTAATTTACTTATTTATTTACTTACATACATAACTAAATATTATCGAAAAATGGCGAAATTCGAATCAATTATTAAAACATTAGATGAAATAGGTAAGGTTGCAAAAAGTCGTGGGATTATTCATTTATTTGCGGAAGATGAATTATTAAATGGACGAATCATTACAATTAAAGGTAAACAATTGGTTAATTTTGGTTCTTGTAGTTATTTGGGTTTGGAAATGGATGAACGCCTTAAAGCGGGTGCAATTGATGCCGTAAAGAAATACGGGACTCAATTTTCTTCTTCAAGAACGTATGTGTCATGCACCAATTACAAGGAATTTGAGGAATTGGTTGCAAAAATGTTTGACGCCCCTATATTATTGTCAACATGCTCATCGCTAGGACATCAGGTTGTTATGCCAATAGTAATGCAAAGCGATGATTGTGTTATTTTTGATCAACAGGCTCATTACAGTATGCAGGAAATGATATATCATTTAAAGCTTAATGGTACGTTTATCACAACTCTAAGGCATAGCAGGATGGATGAGCTTGAAAATAAAGTCATCGAATATCGTGAGAAATATAAACGAATATGGTATGTTATTGATGGAGTTTATTCAATGTATGGTGATTTTGCTCCGGTAGAGGATATTATTGCATTAATGGATAAGTATAAACAATTATACTTGTATGCTGATGATGCGCATGGTATGAGCTGGGGAGGAAAAAACGGAACAGGGTATTTTCTAAGCAAAACTAAACTACATCCAAAAATGATTTTAGCCACGTCATTAGCTAAAGGTTTTGGGTCGTGCGGTGGTGTTTTTGTTTTTCCTAATGAAGAATTGCGCGATACAGTCAAAAACTGGGGCGGACCTAATACTCATTCGGGACCGCAACAACCGGCTACTGTGGGAGCATCAATTGCATCTGCAAAAATTCATCTTTCGGATGAAATTTATGAGTTTCAAAAATCACTTAAAGAAAAAATTGCTTTTACAAATCATATTTTCGACAAATATAAACTCCCTTTGGTTTCAAATTCAGAGGGTCCTATTTTCTTTGCCGGTGTTGGCTTGACCAGAATGGGTTATAATATGGTTAGAAGAATGATGGATGAAGGCTTTAATGTAAATTTGGGAATATTTCCCGCTGTTCCCGAAAGTTGCACAGGCGTAAGGTTTACAATTACAAACCATATTAAAATGGAGGACATTGAGAATCTTGCACAAAAATTTGCTTATCATTTGCCTAAAGCTTTAAAAGAAGAAGGTCGTGCAATGAATGATATCTTTAGGGCGTTCAGAAAAGTAGCTAACTTTGAAGAACGAATTGGTGATGCGTATGAAAATAGTAATACTGAAGCATTGACTTTTAAAGTAGAACAATTTAAAAGTATTAAAGAAATTAATAGTTCCGAATGGGATTCTTTGTCAGGAAGTTATGGAGCTTGTAATTATGACAATTTGTTATTCCTTGAAGATGTATTCTGCAATAATTCTGAAAAAGAAAATAATTGGGAGTTCTTTTATTATATTATTCGCGACAATTCAGGCAAAGTAATACTTTCTACATTTTTCACTTCTTGTTTTATTAAAGAGGATATGTTTTCTCCTGCAAAAGTTTCTGAAAAAATTGAAGAAGAGAGGAAAAAAGACCCTTATTATTTAACAACAAAAGCTTTTATAATGGGATCGATGTTAACCGAGGGACAGCACATTTACATTGATAAAGAAAGCCCAAAATGGAAACAAGCATTAATTAAGCTACTTGATTTGATTTGGACAGAACAAGAAAAACAAGAAGCAACCGTTCTTATGCTTAGAGACTTTAGAGAAGATGATCTGGAAATTAGGAGCTTTTTTATGGATCAAGGCTTTGTAAAGATTGACATTGAAGAAAATAATCTTATTAATAATTCTGAAAAAATTGATTCTAAAGTGTTTTTTCAGGAGAAATTAGATATTAAAAAAAGATATTATTTCCGAAAAGATATTCTAAAAGATGAAGACTTATTTTCTGTTTCATTTAGTCCTTGCAAAAAAGAAGAAGCGCCTATATATTATCAACTTTATAAAAATGTTAAATCAACAAAATTAGGACTTAACACCTTTGATTTACCTTTTAAATTATTTAGTAAAATGTGTGATTCGGAAAACTGGGAAGTTATTAAACTCGAATTGACAGAAGATAAAAAAATTGTATGTGTTGGCTTATGCGAAAAAAATAAGAGAAATTATTGTACTGCTATAATGGGTATGGATTATAGTGTTAATCCATCACATAATTTGTATAAAAAAATGTTGTATCATACAATTTGCAGAGGACTAGAGCTTAAAGTTGATAATATTTGTTTGGGGCTAACTGCCAGTTCTGCAAAGCATAAACTTGGTGCGGAAACTATTAAACAGGTTGCTTATATTCAAATGAAAGAAAATTACATTTACAATATGGCTTTGATTGAAAGTATTAAACTTAATGTATCATAGTTTTCTTGAATTTGATACATACACCGCCATCTCCCCTGTAAAACCTACAAAGTTGTTACAAAATTTAAAAAACATGTAGTGCAAAAACTATGTTGCACAATAAATACCGATACTCAATATGTAATACCGTTTAGCTTTCTGTAATATTCTTTTAAAAAAGAATAAACACAAAGCAAATCGGCATTTATCAATCTGTTTTTTCTAACCCGACTGCCGTCAGTCAAGTTTCGATTGTATTTTATAGAAAAAAGATTGGTACAAATCAATCTTTAAAGAAAACAGAACAATTATTACATTCCGCTTATGAAAGCAGATTTAACGGAATTAAGAGCAAGTGAAAAAGAAGTCATTGACAAAGTAATAGAACAGATGAGTGATTGGTCGGCAGCTATGATAAGCAATTACTCTCATGGAGATAAACCATGGAAAGCAACGGATAATAATAATGTAATAAATTACGAATTGGTTTTCTACAGAAGACCTCCTTATTCTGTAAGAGTACATGAAGAAGATGAACAAGACACAATTTGATGAATTGCCGGAATTCAAAAAGGACTTGAAGCAGCATTTAAAAAAATTCAGAACGCTGAATGAAGACTTATACCGACCGGCTAACAAGATAATCATACAATTCGCTTCACTTTTATTTTGAAACAGTTAGTCTGTCGGCATTACCAAACCAGCCAAAAATATTTCTTTTCAATCATCTTTTTGGCGGTTTGGTATTAGAAGTAGTGAAACAAGATTTGAATGATGAACCGGGTGAAAGCCCTCCATTCAGTTTTCGAATAGATGGATTGGGTATAAAACATGCATCATTAAAGTAAAAAAAATTGCTTGTAAAGCTTTAAAAGGTCGTGGTGTAAATTCAGGTTTACGTTTAATTTATGCCCACTTTCAAGAACAAGAAAAAATAATTTTTATAGAACGATATCATAAGAACGATAAGGAGAATGAGGATAAACAAAGAATTTTAAACAACTTCAGATAAAAACAAAGCTTTGGTTTGAATTATACAGATACTCAATATGTAATAGACCAAAAATTGCACTAAATATATTGTGTGTCGGCATTAACCATTTTATAATAAAATTAGATTTTGGACTATTTTATAAATACAAGTTGCTTTAGGCGCACCAACGAGGCGGCGAACCATTTGTTTTATTTGTTAAAGTTAATCATTTTTTATTGCCTTGTCAGTCAAACGAGAACTTTAAAGTCCACCGATACCATCCTCGCTTAAAGCAAATGGCTGTTATGGGCATGTAAAATTTAATCTTTCACAAACCTTGTCACGTCAGTCCTGTTATTACGACTATTATTAAAGTGTTCAGAGCATTAAACGCTAAGATTAATTTTAATGTTGAATTACTTAACCAAACAGTAAATTTCGCCTAATTAAAAACCGTTCGTAATGTTACTTTTTTGCATTGCTATATTGAGCCACTGCAAGCAGCACACGTCCGTAAAAAGCTGCAAGCCCTTGTGCCTTGTGCCTTGTCAACTTATTCCAATTCGTTAAAAGCAATCCACGCCATTAGCCCCATACCTGTGTTTAAGCTGCTTTCATCCACGTTAAAAGTAGAAGTGTGAAGGTTTGAAGTAATACCTTTTTCCTCGTTTCTGATACCAAGACGATAGTAACAAGAAGGAATTTTTTGTGAAAAATATGCAAAATCTTCAGCAGTCATGCGCATTTCCAAATCTATAACATTTTCTTTGCCTAGGTAATCCACAGCTATTTGTTTAACCTTTCCAGTTAGTTTTTCATCATTAACAAGGAAGGGATAACCTTTTGCAATATTTATTTCAGCGACACCTCCCATGCTTGCTGCAATTGATGATGCAACAGAAACAATAAAATCATGAACATCATTTCTCCATTGTTCGTTATAAGTACGCAAAGTGCCTTCAATATTCACTTCATCGGGAATAATATTTGTTTTGCCTTCGCCTGAAATTTTACCAAAAGCAAGAACAGAAGGATAATCGGGAGGTTTGTTTTCAGTAAAATGTTTTTCGAGTTCAATAAGTATATGCGCCGAAATAGGAATAGGGTTAACATTTAGTTCAGGCGTTGCAGCATGCCCTCCTTTTCCTTTTACCTTAATATAAATTTCATCGGTAGAAGCCATGTATTTCCCTTGTTTCATTCCAACTTTTCCGGCATCAAGTGTTGGAAGTACATGTTGAGCAAATGCCTCCTGTACAGTAGGATTTTCGAGCGCTTTTTCATTTATCATTGCAATAGCTCCACCGGGGAATTTTTCTTCGGAAGGTTGAAAAAAAAGTTTTATTGTTCCGCTAAACTCGTTTTTTAATTCACTCAAAATTTTTGCAGCTCCCAGCACACAAGCAATATGCACATCATGTCCACACGCGTGCATTACACCTTCATTTTTTGATTTGTATGGGATATCGTTGGTTTCTTTTATCGGAAGCGCATCCATATCAGCTCGAAGCGCTATAACTTTTTTATCAGGATCTTTACCTTCAATTATTCCTACAATGCCGGTTTTTGCAATACCTTCATTATATGGAATTCCATATTCTTTTAATTTTGAAGCAATAAATTTTGAAGTTTCAAATTCCTCAAAACCCAATTCGGGAATTTGATGCAAATGTCTTCGTACATTAATAATTTCCTGTAAATAAGAATCAGCAAGAGATTTGATTTTTTCTTTTATTGACATTTGTTAAAAATTATTATTTCATGGCAAAATTACAAATTCGTTTCTAACATCTGAAGTTTTTGTGAATAATTAAGTTGACAAGGCATAAATCAGGCATAAGTTGACAAGGCACAAGGCACAAGGGATTATCATACTTATGCCTTATGCCTTTTGCCTTGTAACTTAATTATTAACTATTTATTACTACTTTCGCATCTCATGGCCGGTATATATATTCATATTCCTTTTTGCAAGAGCAAATGTTATTATTGCAATTTTTATTCGGTTGCATCATCGCGTTATTATAGCAGCTTTATCCCTGTTTTACTGAAAGAAGCTGAACTTCAAAAAAATTATCTGGAAGGTGAAAAAATTAACACTGTTTATTTTGGCGGAGGAACACCATCGTTACTTGATCATAAAGATTTGATGCATATCATGGATAAACTTCAGGAATGTTTTGAAATATCAGCAGATGCAGAGATAAGCTTTGAAGCGAATCCCGATGATTTGAATAATGGAAAAATAAAAGAACTTGAACAATCTCCTGTAAATCGTATCAGCATTGGAATACAATCCTTCTTTGATGACGATTTGAAATACTTAAAACGTATCCATTCTGCTTCACAGGCTGAATCGGCTGTAAAACGTTGTCAGGATGCAGGTTTAGAAAATATTAGCATTGATCTGATATATGGAATACCAACACTTACTGACGATAAATGGAAAATTAATTTAGATACTTCATTTTCGCTTGCTATTCCTCATATTTCGGCTTACGGATTAACCGTCGAGACAAAAACCGCTCTCGAAACACTTATCAGTAAAGGAAAAGCCCTGCCTGTTAATGAAGAACAATCGGTAAGACAATTCAAAATTCTAATGCAGCAGATGAAAACCAATTATTTTATTCATTACGAAATTTCCAATTTTTGCAAGGAGGGTTTTATATCAAAGCATAACAGTAATTACTGGAAAGGCTCTAAATACTTAGGGCTTGGTCCTTCGGCGCATTCTTATAATCTTTTATCGCGACAATGGAATGTTGCAGATATTTCGGAATACATCGAAAAAATTGAACAAAAAAAAGTTCCAGCCGAAATTGAAATTTTGTCAAACGAACAAAAATTAAACGAGTATATTATGACTTCGCTCAGAACAATATGGGGTTGCGATATAAATTATATAGAACAAACTTTTGGCTCCGAACATAAAAATTCCCTTATTTCTAAAGCAGAAAATTACATTTCAAAAGGTCATATAATTTTTAATAATAATATTCTTGTACTTACTGACGAAGGAAAACTTTTCGCTGATGGGATCGCGGGGGATTTGTTCGAGTAAATGATTTATCATTTCAACATAGCCGTTGAATAAATAAATCACTTGACACCTAACGATCTTCCTGTTTCTAAATAATTGGTTCCGTTATAAACAAATTTTATAATATCAACGGCATCAGGAGAGGATGATAGTGTTGGTGCTGTACTACCTGTCCACTTCACATTTGCAGGCCACGTAACAGTTCTGCCTGCTGTGGCATCCTGAGTTATCAGCAATGTATAAACTCCGCCACTCTTGCCGTTGACAAAGGTAAAAGAACGATCGGCAGCCAATGTAATTTCCTGAACATTACTATTATTCCAATCCACCGTGGCGGGAGTGTATGAAACTGCAGGAGCAAAAGAAGCCATAACAGCAACTTTATTTTCAGAAGCAGCGCTAAATATAAGTGAAGTCGAACCATTCGGTGTTATAGGTCCATTACTGTCAAAAATAGCAGCATTTGAAGCAGTTTTTCGTAATGTTGTTCCTGCGCCGGCGCTTGTATTACCATTGTCGCTAAGACCTGCTAAAATAGTCCAGCAATTATCAGCCACTGTCGATAATGTTGTTGTCAATGAATTTGTGCTTGTAGGTCCATTATTTGCAAAATTATCCGGCTGCAATGATTGTTTGGCTCCTGTATATGAAACAGCAGATACGCATTGCCAATTTGTAGAGGTATAAGTTACAATAATATTGTTAGTCCCCGATGTTGGATTAATTAAATAAAAAAGGAAAACTTTATCATGATACCCTCCATTATTAAGAACATCTATTTGGTTTCCAATTTGTGTCATTGGTATTCCATTATAAGTTATACTTGTAACAAAATTACTAACTCCTCTAACCCATCCACCAACAAAAAGAATACGGTTTGCTCCGGAACACGTATGACTAAAAGTTGCTGAGCTAGTCTGACTTTCTCCAAAAGTTGAGGATGCATCAAAAGCTATTGCCCCTAATGCTTTTTGCGAAGTTCCCATTAATACAACAAACAGTAGATTTATGAATAAGAAAGTAATTTTTTTCATCGTTTTGATTTAATTTGGTTGACAAAGATAATTTAATATTGATTTATTCCTCCTTCCAAATAATTAGTTCCGTCATATACAAATTTTATAAGTGCACTTGAGTTAGCGCTGGTAGTTAATGCAGGCGCTGAACCACTGGTCCATTTTATGCCCGATGACCATGAAACAGCCCATCCCCCTGCTCCATCTTGTTTTACAATAAGATGATAAACACCTCCGCTCTTGCCATTGGTAAATGTTAATGAACGAGAAGCAGACAATGTAATTTCCTGCACATTACTGCTGTTCCAGTCAACTGTAGCTGGTGTAGAAGGTGCATCATGCACAATTACCAGTTTAGGGTCGTTTAAAGTTCCACTTTGGTCAGCCATATAAAAATCAACTCTGCTTGTTGTTCCATTGTTATTTGAAATATTTTCAACATCGTGTCCTTCCCTAGCTCCAAATTTACTTACTCCATTTTTTGAAATGTTTGATAAGCCTGTTGAATTTAATGTCCAATCGGTATAAGCACCTGTTGACATTTCTGTTAAGTCAACTACATTAGCTTGTGAAACAGTTCCCACCTGATCATAATCATCAGTTATCAAAGCATTATTGCTTGCAGGGTTAGAGGTAATTATACTAATATACCCTTGAGCATCATTATCTCCATCTATAACAGAAGTAGCCCATAAAGATAGATTAGCTGAAATAATTATGTCAGCATCAGGAATTGAATTTGTATAAAACAATAAATAAATACGTGAAATCCACCAGTTTGCTCCGGGTTTTTCGACATCAACATTTGCAGTAGCTGTATTGTCATAAACAGGAGCTGATGTTGCATCGTGCGAAGTTGCCCAGCTTGCACTAGAATAATTTTCAGAATTACCATCAACACTCGTTGTTTCAGTATTAGCATCAGGGTAAAAAGTAGAAGTAGCGTCTGTAAACACAGGAAGTGAAGCGGTTTTAAAATAATCTGCATCTATGTGTTTCGTAAGAATATATTCATTAGGATCGATTGTTATATCTGTTGTAGATGTTAACATCTGCTTTTCAAAATCATAACGGATAGACTTTTTTTCTGCCCAACCGCCTTTGGAATCCCATATATAAAAGTTTGCCCAACCATTGCCCCTTTTACTATTGACTTCTTTTAATGTAACTGTTACGTTTTTACCGTTATTTACCGTTTCCACTTCATCAGAGTAAATCACTCTGAATTGAAAGTCGGTATTCTCAGTTAGTTTTTGGTTAAAACGAATAAACTTTCTCAAACGGGGCGCTACGCCTTGATGTACCCAGTATATCAAATCGGCTTGTATTTCGGGATAAGCATTAGGATAAACCACATATTGGGCTTTTCCCCAACCCAAATCTCCTGTTTCCGTTATGCCCTTTACATGAGCTGTTCCCAGGGCCTGTATGGTTTGTTCCAATGGTTTATCATAAATAATTTTATCAGCAAATACATCATAACGGTTGTTGTTATTGAAAATAGCAGTTTCATCAGCATATAAAGGAGCGAGTACTTCAAAAGGAGCTTCATTCATTTCAAAACCTTTATCAGTCTTAACAAACACAGGGTCTATTTCTTTCCATGTGTTGTTTTCATCCATATAGTTGATCCACTTTTCGTGGAACTCGGTTTGGAGCTTTCCGCTATCCAATACAGTAGTTTTGGAGTTGTATGAAAGCCGGAGTTCAGTTGAATCAATGCTCTTAAATACCTGAGCTTGAGAAATACGACTATAACAGAGAATAAAAACAAGTATAGATGTAATTACAGTAATAGTTTTTAATTTTAACAAAAGTGTGGTTGCTTTATTTGTCATGATAATGTGTATTTATATTTTAGTTTTTTTTTTTTGTAAAAGTAAAAATTATAAAAGGTATAATTATTAAATTTGTTTCAATTAGCTATGCCTATGTAGTCAGTTCCGTTATAAATAAATTTAACTACATTCACAACATTAGCAACAGTGCTAAATGTAGGCGCTATGCCACCTGCCCATTTTATATTTTCAGGCCAGGTAACTGTACGGTTGCCAGTGGCATCCTGATTTATTAGCAATGTATATACACCGCCACTCTTGCCATTAGTAAATGTAAAGGAACGATCGGCAGCCAAAGTAATTTCCTGCACATTGCTGTTATTCCAGTCAACTGTGGCAAGAGTGAGCGTTGTAAATGTTCCATCGGCAGAATATCCTGTACCTACGCTGTTTG
>JAAXXA010000483.1 GCA_013334735.1 Bacteroidota bacterium | reverse complement strand
CTTCAGGTACAAATGGTACGGATGGAACTGAAGTACCGTCTGTTCCACTTGAACCTGAAGTACCTGAAGTACCGTCTGTTCCATTTGTTCCACTTGAACCATCTGTCCCATTAGTGCCAATTAATCCGCCAACATTACTAATGCCTGATACCGAACCGGCGAAGTAACAATTATTAACTGCGCCATTTCCCATTATACCTATTAATCCGCCAACATAATTACCACTGCTTGATACCAAACAAGTTGAATAACAATTCTCAACTATAAAATTAGATGAACCACTATAAGAAGCCCCTATAAGACCACCTGTTTTATTATGTCCTGATACAGAGCCGGCTGAATAACATCTATACACGTTGCCATAATTCATTCCTATTAGCCCACCTGTCCCCTCACCGCTGCCAGAACCGTCAATCCCAACAACGGTACAACTTGAATAACAATTGCTGACAGTTGCATCATTTGTAAAACCGATCAAACCACCGCATCCATTTTGAACATAATTGGCAGTAACAGACCCTGTAACATAGCAGCTATCAACGATGTCATATTCTTGAGTACTCCCTATCAATCCGCCAACCTGATCATAACCGGTTATTGACACATTAGTTAAGCCAAGATTTTTTATAGTTGCAGCCCATGTAAAACCAAATGGTCCGACAAAAATAGTTGAGGGGAGGTTAATATATAGTCCGTCAATTGTATGTCCTTGCCCGTTGTAAGAACCACTAAAGGCTAAATAGTCTCCTGGATAATCGTTAAGATATCCGATCATAGGCCAACCGGCTCCACTAAACCAAGATGAAGTACCAGAAGCATAAATATTGGCAGTTTGTATATAGTATGCATCCCATCTTGCTGCTCTGTTTGGACTAGGAACAACAGCATCTGAAGCTGCAATCCAATAAAGATTGTCAAGTGTTGCAATCCGGTAAGGATTACCTGATGAACCATCGCCGGTTGATGGGGCGGTAGCTGTTTGTGCCTGTAACAATACTGTTGCAAACAAGCATAAAAAAAGCAGAGATAATTTTTTCATAAAATTTAATTTATATGTAATAGTTATTATTTATCATTCAAAAAAAAGATTTTATTTGAAGTTAATGAAGGTAAATAAAAAAAATATATGAACAGTTTAATGTTAAAAACTATTAATTTACCCAAGTTTCACTGTAATTTTATGCACTATATATATACTTTAAATTTTTACCGAAGTATTGATAAATAAAAGTATAAAAGTAATAAGATATTAACAATCTTTGATAAATATAAAAAAAAGTCCCCAAAATGCACTGCCCCCAAAAAGTTAGACACTTAAAGGGGGCATTTTTATGTATAAAAGGACCAAGTACAATTATGAATTTAGGCTTCAATGTGTAGAAGCAGTATTAAAAGAAAACCGTTCCATCAAAGATGTAGCAAAAGAGAAAGGATTTGAATACTCCAATCTTCGGCTTTGGGTAGGTTTTTACCAACAATATGGCAAATCAGGACTTGAGTCCAGAGTTAAGCGGAATTACGATGCAGACTTTAAACACCATGTTTTAGAGACGATAGACAAGGAATTTTTATCTTTGCGTGCAGCCTGTGTCCGATTCAATATACCAAGCGAATCAGTTATCATAAGTTGGCGAAAAGCTTATGAACTAAATGGATATTTGGGCTTAATTCCACAACCTAAAGGACGTCCCAAGAATATGAAACTACCAATAAAAAGGAAACCGAGACAATCAGCAAAGCCATTAACTAGGGAAGAAGAATTGCTGTTAGAAAACGAATATTTAAAAGCAGAGAATGAACTGCTAAAAAAGCTTCAAGCCTTAGTTCAAACCAAGAAAAAACAATAGCCATAATGGAACTAAGGCATAAATATGATTTGGCAATACTGCTTAATTGTCTGAATATGGCAAGAAGTAGTTTCTATTATTATGCAAAACAATCTACAACAACCGATAAATATCAAGATACCAAAGCAATGATTCAAAATATTTATAATAAACATAAAGGAAGGCTTGGATACAGGCGTATTACACTTCTGCTTCGTAAGCAGGGGCTTATTATCAATCACAAAACAGTTTTACGGTTGATGCGAGTCTTAAAGCTAAAGAGTGTTATTAGGATAAAAAAGTACAAATCCTATAAAGGCGAACAAGGTAAAATAGCTCCCAATCATCTAAACAGAATTTTTAGAGCAGAAAAGCCTAATCAAAAATGGGCAACTGATGTAACGGAGTTTAATGTATCAGGAAAAAAATTGTATTTATCACCGGTTATAGATTTATACAACCAAGAAATAGTCAGCTATGATCTTTCAGAGAGTCCCAATTTTAATAGCGTTATGAAGATGTTAGGTAAGGCATTAAAAAAAGTAAGTAGAACTCAATCTTTACTATTACACTCTGATCAAGGCTGGCAATATCAAATGAAGCAATATCAACATGTATTACAAGAGAAAGGAATAATACAGAGTATGTCTAGAAAAGGAAATTGTTTAGATAATGCAGTAATAGAAAACTTCTTTGGCATACTAAAATCAGAACTATTTTATCTGAAAAAATATGTCTCTATTTTTCAGTTGAAAGAAGAAATAAACGACTATATCAAATATTATAATAATGACAGAATAAAACTCAATCTAAATGGAATGAGCCCGATAGAATACCGAGCTCATCATTATCAAAATTAATTTATAAATTTGTCTAAACTTTTGGGGGCAGTCTAATACAGGGCTTTTAATTTATTGTGGAATTATCGAAGAATGTGCAACGCACAACACTTCGCATAGCAGGGTTTAATCAGGAAGTGGTGGCGGAGACTGTACAATTATTTTATTCGGAATTTTAATACTTGGCATATCTTTTACACCTAATCCACGACCAATTATCTGTAGAATTTCATACTCTTCAACTGTTGTTGGGGGCATAGCTTTCAACTTATTTACTCTAATCATATTAGGTAATACAGGCAGTTTGGTTCCATATATTATACCTGAATCTGAAACAATAATGCTAACTCTAGTTTGTTTATCGCTCAATTTTTCTAAATGGATTTGATATGTTCCATGATAAATATGTGGTTCGTTCTTTTTATTAAAATATACTTTTGACTTACATTCATTCCAATGTATAAATTCCTTTAATACAAAATCGTTAATATTTTCTTTTAACTGAAGTACTCTAATGTATGATTTTTCCTTATCAAAAAG
>JAAXXA010000031.1:2494-12473 GCA_013334735.1 Bacteroidota bacterium | reverse complement strand
TAAACAACCTCTGAATTAAAATAAGATAAAATATGGCAAAACGATTATTCATAACAAAGTCTATGTCCAAGCTCATGGAAGAATCTACCGACAAAGGTCATGGGCTAAAGAGAACTCTAACAGCTACCAATCTTACTACTTTGGGTATTGGAGCAATTATTGGCGCCGGAATTTTTGTACTTACCGGTCAGGCGGCAGCTCAATATGCAGGTCCCGCGATTGTTCTTTCTTTTGTTATTTCAGGAATTGCTTGCGCATTTGCAGGTTTGTGTTATGCTGAGTTTGCCTCAATGATCCCTATTGCAGGAAGCGCCTACACTTACTCTTATGCTACAATGGGAGAGTTTCTGGCTTGGATAATCGGGTGGGATTTAATTCTGGAATATTTATTTGCGGCATCAACGGTGTCTGTTGGATGGGGCGGATATATGGTAAGCTTTTTAAAAGATTTCGGAATTTATATTCCTGCATACCTCAGCGCTGCCGCGGGAAGTATAATGGTCGAGATTCCTAATATGGGCTGGAAACCAATAACAGATAATCTTTTGAAAGAATTATCAAGTTTGAATATTAATGTTGATACATTACCTCATGTTACTGCTTTAATGAATCTTCCTGCAATGATTATAATTGCTATTTTAACAACATTGCTTGTTATTGGAATCAGAGAATCTGCCAACTTCAATAATTTAATGGTAATAATAAAAGTTTCTGTAATTGTTTTATTTATTGCTATAGGCTTTGCTTTTATCAAAAGTGGCAACTGGCACCCTTTTATACCTGAAAATACTGGAGAATGGGGGCATTTCGGCTGGAGCGGTATTTTGCGTGGCGCCGGTGTGATCTTTTTTGCATATATTGGATTTGATGCTGTATCTACAGCTGCACAAGAAGCGAAAAATCCACAGAAACACATGCCTATCGGCATCCTTGGTTCTCTAAGCATTTCTACGGTTTTATATATCTTAGTTGCAATAGTATTAACAGGAATTGTAAGTTATACAAAATTGGATGTTGCAGATCCTGTAGCTGTTGGTGTTAACGCAATGGGCGATGGAATGTTTTGGCTAAGACCGATTATTAAAATTGCAGCAATTGCAGGTTTAAGTTCTGTAATTCTTGTAATGCTTATGGGGCAGCCGCGAATATTCTATTCAATGTCGAAGGATGGTTTGCTGCCACCGGTATTTTCTAAAGTGCATAAACGTTTTAAAACGCCTTATGTAAGCACAATTGTTACAGGTTTCACTGCAATGATAATTGCCGGAGTTCTTCCAATCGGAATACTGGGTGAGTTAGTATCAATAGGTACTTTGCTGGCATTTGCTATAGTATGTATCAGCATAATTATTTTAAGACGTAAAAGACCCGAACTTCATCGTCCTTTCAGAACGCCTCTTGTACCCTTAATTCCAATATTAGGAGCATTAATATGCTTTGCTCAAATGGCTTCTTTGCCTCTGGATACATGGCTCAGGCTAATTATATGGATGGCTTTAGGTCTTATAATCTATTTCACTTATGGTATCCGCAAAAGCAAACTTAATAAAGAACTGAATGAAAATAAGTAAATAATAAAAATTACGAATTACGAATTGTCAATTACGAAATACGAATTACGAATCAATGCCGTTTAGTTAAGCATATCCCTGTTGTCATATCGAATCCCTCTTTCATCGGGATAAACTCCGTGAGATATCTAAAGCTCCGAAAATAGATTTCTCCAGATGGTCGAAATGACAAGTAAAAACCTTAACTAAACTGCATTGAATTACGAATAACCAATAACTAAATAACTCAATAACCATTAACTCAATAACCAATAACGAATTATATAAAGATAAAATCATATTAAACTAGCGTCATCCGGGTTATATCGCATTGCCTGAATACTCACTAAAATAAATCCTTATAAAAAATTATCATGAAAAAAACCTTATCTGTTATTGTTTTCATTTTTACTGTTTCCTTTATTTATGCCCAAACTTCTAATTCTAAATTAGCCCAGATTGCTCAATCAGGTAGAACTACCGAATGGGTAACTTTCAAACAGGATTTACAGATAATCCCTGAAAATATTTTCAATAATTATAAAGAAGCTTTTGGTCTTGCATATAATGACGAAATGAAAATATTAAAACAGGAATCGGATAATATTGGATTTGTTCATTATCGCTTTCAGCAATACTATAAAAATATTCCTATAAGGTCTGCTATTTATATCATTCATGCCAAAGGTGGAAAAGCTGTCAGCGGAAACGGGAAATTAGTAAAAGGTATTGAATTAAACAATACCGCTCAAATTACTCCTGAACAAGCTATAGAAAAAGCGATTTCATTTATTAGTGCAAAAAAATATATGTGGCAAGATTCTTCTTCAGAAAAAATGCTTAAACAAATTCAAAACGATCCGAATGCAACATATTACCCAACACCGGAGCTTGTAATTGCCGATAAAAAATCGTCAGGAATTGCTGCAAATTACAAACTCGCTTATAAAATAGATATATATGCAAGCAAACCATTGAGTAGAAATTATGTATTTATTGATGCTGTTACAGGGGACGTATTGTTCAAGGAAAACAGGATAATGAATACAGATGTTAAAGGGACAGCCGTTACAAAATATTCAGGGATGCAAACAATTCATACAGATTCTGTTTCGCCCGGTTTATATCGTTTGCGCGAAACTTTTCATGGTAATGGTGTTGAAACTTTTAATTTAAAAAATGGAACTGATTATTCAGGTGCTACTGACTTTAATGATGATGATAATTACTGGAATAATGTAAATGCAAATCAAGATGAAGTTGCTACTGATGCTCATTTCGCAGCTGAAAAAACTTATGAATATTATTTTCAAAAATTCGGGCGATTGAGCTACGATAATAATAATGCTAAACTTTTAAGTTATGTTCATTATGATGTAAATTACGACAATGCCTTTTGGGATGGAACAAAAATGACTTATGGCGATGGGAATGGAACTCAAACTTCTGCCTTTACTTCCTTAGATATTGCCGGTCATGAAATAACTCATGGCGTTGATGAATATTCTGCAAACCTCACGTATCAGGATGAATCAGGCGCATTGAATGAAGCTTTTAGTGATATTTTCGGCACTTGTATTAAATTTTTTGCCGATTCTATAATTCCCAACTGGAATATTGGTGAAGATATAGACCTCACAGGTGGCAATGGTTTCAGATCTTTATC
Organism: Bacteroidota bacterium; assembly: GCA_013334735.1. Classification (GTDB taxonomy): domain Bacteria; phylum Bacteroidota; class Bacteroidia; order Bacteroidales; family CG2-30-32-10; genus JAAXXA01. The sequence goes on along the minus strand of JAAXXA010000031.1, from coordinate 9,257 downwards.
CGACCCTAAATCAGATCAGTTACCTGATACTTATCATGGTCAGTATTGGGTTTATGATGATGTTATGGATAATGGAGGTGTTCACACTAATATGGGACCTTTTTCACACTGGTTTTTCTTACTGTCTTTGGGTGGAACGGGCACAAATGATAACGGCGACACATATAATGTTACAGGAATTGGTATTGATTCAGCTTCAAGTATTGCTTATAGAATGTTAACCGTTTATTTAACTCCTTCTTCCGATTATGCTGATGCTCAGGTTGCATCTTTAAAAGCAGCGGAAGACCTTTATGGTACATGTTCTATGGCTATGTCTCAGTCGTCAAACGCATTTTATGCAATAGGTGTAGGATTCCCCGTTGCCGATAACGATTTCCAGATTTTGAATATTACAAACCCTGTTTCTGCTTGTGGTTTGACTAATTCCGAACAAATATCCGTTAGTTTAAAATACAATGGTTGTAGCTTAGGCATACAGGCAGGCGACTCTTTACCTATCGCATACAGAATAGACGGTGGTAATATTGTAAATGATACTATAATACTTGCAAATACTTTGAATGGTGGCGACACATTAAATTTTAGTTTTTCTGCAACTGCCGATTTTTCTGTATTGGGAAATCATGTTATTGATTGCTGGGTAAAATACAATCACGACAATCAGCCTGCAAACGATAGTATTATTGATTACACTATACAAAGCAGGCTTAATCAAAATTTTGATTTTGGAGTTACAAAAATAACGAAACCTTTATCTTCATGTAATTTGACCAATTCGGAAATTATTGGCGCTACCGTGAAATTTTATGGTTGCGATTCTATTGCCGCAGGTGATTCGTTAGTTATTGCATACCGCGTAAATGGCGGAACTCCTGTAAAAGATACTGTTCCTATTTTACACACTATTTTATCAAACGAAACTTTTGATGTTGATTTCATTACACCTGCCGATCTTTCAGCATCCGGAAATTATACAATAGACGCATGGACGGAATTTCATGGAGATACTTTGAATAATAACGATATTTCTAGCGGTTATTCTGTTAAGAATATTTTAAACATCGGCTTTGATACTATTGGCTTCGAAGAAACAAATATTAATGATATGATACTTATTGAAACCACACGTTATTCTCATGCAAAAATTTCAACAGCAGCAGATAATACACCACCTTTCGGCTTTTTGATGACAGGAGGAAACGCTTTGGATTATATTGATAGTCTTCAAATTCCTGATGGCGCTAATACATGGACAATAAACGAATTTCTTTCCGCAAAACTTAGTTTTTGTGTTGACGCTACTTCATGGACTTCTGCAAATATGCGTTTCGACCTGAAACAAACAAATGGCGGAGACCTTTACACACAGTATATGGGACCCGGTGATTATACAAAAGCAAGCAATTTAAGAATACTAGTTAATGGTGTTCAGTTAGGCGATACATACAATCCTACAACTACTCATAACGATCCTTTTATTACTCATTTTATAAATCTTGATTCTTACGCAGGTCAACATTTTACCCTTACTTTTGAAACAAGAAATGTTGCTAAAGATACCGTTATATTTGGTTATCAGGTACTCGATAATGCATATATAGATAATGTTTGTTTCAGTCCCGTTTCTCAAGAAAACATTAATGAATTTAATAAAATTTTAACTTTAGGCATATATCCCAATCCTTTCAATGATAAGTTTACCGTAAAATTTGATGCAGATAAACAGGAAACCGTTAATCTGGAAGTTACTGATATTCTTGGCAGACTTGTTTATTCTCAACTTTGGGACATATCTATGGGAACTAACAGAATTGATCTAAATCTTAACGATAATCCAACGGGAGTTTATATTATTAAGATAGTTTCATCGGAAGGTTATGCAGTTAATAGGCTGGTAAAAAAGGCATAAGGTATAAGTGAAAAGGTATAAGGGATAAGGAAATGACTTCAAGTTTCAAGCGTTATCAACTCCTAACTCCTAACTCCCAACTTGTAACTCCCAACTCAAAATCGGAAATTCTAATTTAAGCTGCTGACTTGTTTTATCGTTTCTGCAATTTTACCATTGCTGCTGATAACTTTCCATTCTTTTAAACTGAAAATACTGCCCGATTGCAGGAATCCTAATCGGATATCATTTATTACTATAGGGTCTTTATCCTTTACTTCTTTGTAATCGGAAAAACTGATAGCTGAAGTATTTACTACAATTACCATTTCAGAACCTATTACTTCAAAAATATCGTTTTTATCAATTATAATAGCTGTATCTTCTCCAATACCAATGCCCTTTGTAGCGCTCCCCGAACAAAGAAACTGGGTAAGTCTTCCTAAACGTCCGCGATTTACAAAATGAGTATCAATAATAATGTTTTTGATAAAACCGAATCCTTTAAAATGGCTTGTAGTGCCTTTTCTCAAACCTTCAGTATCTCCATCGAAAATTATCGGATCGCATGCAGCAGCAGCTCCGGCGCTTGTTCCGGCTATGGTAGCTCCTTTATAGTAGCGTTCTTTTATTTTTGTAAAAAGAGATGTGTCATTTATTGTGTTTACAAGCCTGAATTGATCGCCACCGGTAAAAAAAATCAAATCTGCATTTTCAACTTTTTCAAGGTATTTAATATCTTCCGCTTCGTGCTTGTCTCTTATATCAAAAATGAAAATATTTTCGACGCCTAATTCTTTAAAAATATGAGAATAATCCTCTGCAAGCCCCACGGGGTAAGCAGAAGCCGAAGGTATTATTATAGCTGATTTTGCATTATTGAGGCTTACAACTTTCTTTAAAATTGTTTTGTTATCTTTTCTGTCTTCAGCCCCTCCGATAAGAACCAGATATCCCTTTTTTGAAGAATCTGTATAAGAATTATTGTCAAATAAATGCATGCTTTTATTTTAGTATTTTTTTCTATTTAAGCAAGATATAATTTTTATTAACGTACTTTGCTTTCATCATAATTGCATGCAAAATTAACAAAAGGAAAATAGCTTGTTTCCTATTTTAATTTATATATCAACATGTTTTTGTTAATAAGGTGTTTCGTAAAATACCTTTGTTTGTGTTATCACTAAAAATTCACATAAACGAAAAAAATCATATTTAATCTTAGATAAACCTGCCTTATCAGCGTTCTATTATAATTTATTTTTAAAATCCCCAGTTAATTCCGAAATTAATAGTGTTTGTACTTCCCTGAAAATATACAGGAGTATAAAATTTTAGATCATCTTTAATTAGAGAATTCGAAAATGCAGCAAATAAAAATATATCGTTAAATGCCTCATAACTTACCTGAAGAGAAAGATCCTTTTTATACCAGTTAACAGTATCCATGAATGGCATTCCAAGACCGCTTGAACCTATTCCCGTATAAGGATAATCAGGTCCTTTTCTGGCAAACAAATAAGAAACATCTACATGCAAACCTCTAAGTGGTTTATATCTCAAACAAAAAAACCATTCATCCGAATTGTCTTTTAAATAATTTCCAAGAGTATATAAGTTTGACTCAAATGTAGTAGCAGGAATAAAATGCTTATAAGTAATAGGATTTGTACGTGTATATTCAGAAAAAATCATAAAATTTCGAAAAGGGTAATCAGAAACTGAAAAGCCGCACTTGAAACTTATAAAATTTGATTGCTTTTGTTTATCCCGCATATTGCCAATATTGATCTCATCAACATATAACGAAGAATATAAATGTACATGCTTAATCTGCCTTGATGAAATATCAAAAAACATTTGAGCATTCTGCCCCCCGTAATTGTTCATCCCATTCTGACTATGATCAACAGCTTTGAAAAACATTATTGGAATCAAAAAGCCCGGCTGAACACCAATGTCGCTATATATTATCGAGTTTCCAAACGAAATGTTTAACTTTTTAAAAGGAGAAAAAGTAAACATATTAGCTGCAATATATTTTTGACGATAAATAATCCGGCTGCCATTATTATAATTATACGTTCTCAAACTGTCTATAACTCTAGATACAAGCCATCCGTGAATATAATTAAAGTCGAACCATTTTACAGGATTCAAATGAAGTTTTAAAAATGGAAAGGATGGCGCTTTATTAGAAATAATATTGGCTCCGTTATAATTATTACCCCATGTTAAATTATCTTTTACTAAGCCTATACTTCCCCACTTCCATGAATAGGTTGCTCCTCCTTTCATTTCTTCAAAATCTCCACCTCCCTTGCTGCTTGGTTTTATGCAACCACCGGTTTGCGGAGTAATATATGCGCTTTTAGCAAATAATTCCGATTCATAATTGTCTCTTAAACTGGCATAAAAGCCCCAATTTTTCCCAACATAAGCAGATGCTTCCAGTCCATTCCACCTATGATAGTTTGCGCCATTTTTATTATAAAAATAATTGACCCCGAATACAGGATTTACTGTAATTGTTGTTAGTGAATCTTTATAATAAAACAGATCTATCCTTTTATCAGGAATCCCCTTTTTCTTAAAAATAAACTTTTTAGCAAAAAAATCGGTTGTTTCTAAACCGGGTAATTCTTTATTAAAATCTTTTAAATAAAATTCTAATTCATCTTTTTGTCGTTTATTCAATTGCTGTGATTTTTCAGAAGATTCTTTAAGCTTTTCAGCAATAAACATTCTTGAATATGGCTTTACAACAGAATTTACAGAAATAATTCCACAATTCGCAAGCTCATCAATAAAATCATAAATATTTATATTACTCACATTTTGATAAACTTCTTGTGAATAAGAAATCCTTGATGTAAAAATTAATAAAAAAAGACTAAATATTATTTTTTTCATTTTTTAGGAAATTAATGTTTGGAATATGCAAATATAGAAAAAAGCCAACGACAACTCATTGGCTTTTTCAATAAACTGATTTTGTATAGATTTACTTCACATCTATTAATTCAACATCAAATATAAGTGTTGATTTAGCAGGAATAGAATTATAAGCATTTTCGCCATAACCAAGTTGATAAGGGATAATCAAACGCGCTTTTCCTCCAACTTTAAGTAAAGCAATACCTTCATCCCAACCTGCAATAACTCTTCCTTGTCCTAATGGAAAACTAAACGCGGTCCCTCTTTCAACACTTGAGTCAAAAATTTTACCATCAGTAAAGTAACCTGTATAATGAACTTTAACAGTTTTTCCACTTGTTGCCTGAGCCCCCGTACCTTCTTTTACAATGATATATTGTAAGCCAGATGCAGTTTTCAATGTATCTTTTCCTTTTACATCATAAGGTTCAGGAGAAGTACTTTTTTCAGCTTTAATAACTTCCACATCAAAAATCAGGTTTGACATAGCGGGAATAGGACCACGCGCAGTTTCGCCATAAGCCAGATTATATGGAATTAATAAACGGGCTTTATCACCTACCGATAATAAGGGAATTCCTTCGTCCCAGCCTTTAATAACTTTACCTTTTCCAATAGGAATCGAAATTGGCTCGCCTCTTTCCACACTTGAGTCAAATATTTTCCCGTCTTCAAAATAACCGGTATAATTAACTGTTACATTCATTCCTTTTTCAACTTTAATACCAGTTCCTTTTTTAACTATGATGTATTTTAAACCGCTTTCAAGTTTAATTGTATCTTTTCCTGCAGTCTCAAAAGGTTTAGCGCCTTCAGCAATATCAACCAGTTCAACTTCGAAAATAAGAGTTGATTTTGATGGAATCACTCCCATATCTCTATCACCATATCCAAGTGAATCAGGAATTGTTAAAACCGCTTTATCGCCAACATGCATCAAAGCAATTCCTTCGTCCCATCCTTTAATCACGTTCCCTTTTCCTAATACAAATTGAATAGGAGTGCCTCTTTTAACAGAACTGTCAAAAACAGTATCATTAGTTAATTTACCTGTGTAATGAACTTTTACAACATCCCCGGGTTTTGGTTGTTTGTTATTTATGTTAATTACCGTAAACTTAATTTTTAAACCCGAATTAGTAGTATAAACCTCGTCTTTCTTGATCTTTTCCGGCAGTTGACCTTCTGCAATTATTGATGTCATCATTATACTTGTTAATATTACAATTATTTTTTTCATAAAAATTATTTTAATTTTATTATCTGTAATTATTTTACGTCAACGAGTTCAACCTCAAAAACAAGAGGAGAATAAGGCATAATAACATTACCAGCGCCTCTTTCACCATAAGCTATATTTGAAGGAATAACAAACTTTGCTTTTCCACCAACGCGCATCAAAGCAACTCCTTCATCCCATGCAGGAATTACTTCTTTAGTACCTAATTTAAACGAAATAGGAGCCTTGCCTTCGGAAGAATCGAATACTGTTCCATCAAGCAATTTACCGGTATAACTAACAAAAACCTGTTTGCCACTTTCAGCTTTCACACCGGTTCCCCTTTTTGTTTCAACATAATAAAGCCCTGTAGCGGTAGGTTTAACAGTAATTTTATTTTCTTTAACATACGTTAAAATATCTTCAGGTTCTTTCTTTTTTCTTTCTTCCATCATAGCAGTCATTTTCTCCATTCTAAGTTTTTGTTCCTTTTCATATTCTGCTTTTTTCATAATACTTATAACTTTTATTTCGAAAACTAATTTTGAACCGGAATCGATTTTTTCGGGAAGAGTTTTCACGCCAACATTTTTAAAATAAAATGAATCGGCATTAATAATAAAAGATGCGCTATCGCCAAGGTGCATCATTGCAATTCCTTCGCTGATATCGCCTTTATAAACAGGTTTAATGAGCATAAGTCTTGATGTTTCCGG
>JAAXXA010000031.1:0-2484 GCA_013334735.1 Bacteroidota bacterium | reverse complement strand
CTTTATTACAAGTTCCATGTAGAAAATGATGATGCTCAAAAGCCTGAAATGGGCGACGTGCTTACAATTAATATGTCGTATAAATTAATGGGAAAAGACACTTTCCTTATAAACAGGTTTAATGAGCATAAGTCTTGATGTTTCCGGCATATCTTTACTGTTAAAAAGGAAAGTGTCTTTTCCCATTAATTTATACGACATATTAATTGTAAGCACGTCGCCCATTTCAGGCTTTTGAGCATCATCATTTTCTACATGGAACTTGTAATAAAGACCTGTGTCAGATTTTTTGTATCCGGGATAATCCGAACATGAACTGAAAGTCAGCAATGATGCTGAAATCAGCAAAGTAACTAAGTGATTTTTTTTCATAGTTTGATTTTTAAATTTATTTTAATTGTAATAGTTCAATATCATAAATAAGAGTCGCTCTTTTTGGTATTTTTTTTTCATCGCCAAGCAAGCCGAAAGCAAGATGCGAAGGTATAATTAATTTTGCTTTATCACCAACTCTAAGAAGTAATAAGCCTTCTTCCAATCCACTTATTTCACCGCTTTTTCCTAACAATATTTCTTTTGCGCCCTCATTTTTTGAGGAATAGCAGATATCTCCTGTTATCAACCTTACTTCAAAATTGAATTTAGCTATCTTACCGGCAACAGACTTTTCACCATTTCCTTTTTTATAAATCATATGTTGTAGCCCGGTACCGGTTTTTTGCATATTCCAGCCATAGCGATCAATAAAATTTTGAATTTGTTCTTCTTCTAATTTTACTAAAGTTTTATTAACACTTTCAAAAGGTTTTTTATATGGTTCAATGTTAAATTCTGTTTCCTTTGGTAATTGCTTTTCTTTCCCTCCACAAGCCGATAACGTAAAAATTAAGCATGCAAATATAGCAATACACTGGTAACTCAAAATAATTTTTCTGTTAAAAAATGTTTCCATTACTTGTAACTACTCAGTTGATTAAACTGTTAAAAAACAAATACATGCCACAGATTCACAGATTAAATTAATTATTTTTTATAAAATTCCCACAAAGAAAACTACCAAAGGTAGTTTTAAATCTGTGAATCTGTGGCTATTAAGGCAAATATAGGGGTTAAGTAATTTCCATTACTTATCTGAAATAATTTTTTCAAACTCTGATAATGTTTCTTCCATGCTTACATAACTATAACCACCGGCAGCATTGTAATGCCCACCTCCATCGTAATATTTTCGGGCGATCTCATTAACTTGCACATCGCCTTTAGAACGCAACGAAACCTTTATATGGTCGCCTCTTTCAATAAACAAAGCAGCCATCGAGATGCCTTCTACTGATAAGGCATAGTTGACAATCCCTTCCGAATCGCCGGTATTGTATTTGAATTTTATTAAATCTTCATTTGTTAAGCTAATATAAGCAGTATTGTATTCCTTAAATACCTTCAATTTCTCGCTCAAACAATATCCCAAAAGCCTCATTCTGTTTTCGGAAAAAGTATCATAAACCAAACGATGAATATTTTCGCCATCAATTCCCAGCTTAAATAATTCTGAAATTATAAGATACGTTTTTGAATAATTACACGCATAGCTAAAAGAGCCGGTATCCGTAACAATTCCAACATATAAACATTCGGCAATTTCTTTATTCAACAGATGTTTTTTATTTAAAGCAATAATAAGATCATATACAAGCTCTGAAGTTGATGATGTATTTGTATCCGAAATAGTAAAATCCGTAAATAAGGAAGGCGATATATGATGGTCTACAAGAAACTTTACAGCACTTGATTTTAAATATGTTTCGGCAATTTTTTCCATCCTTTTGATATCATTAAAATCCAGGCAGAATATTATATCAGCTTTTTTAATAATATCATCAGCTTTATCATGTTTTTGATTATAAACTACTATGTCTTTTGAATCGGGCATCCATGCAAGAAATGATGGAAACTCGTTTGGAGTAATCACAGTAACATCATGCCCATCCCTTTTTAGCATTCCCCAAAGAGCTAACGACGAACCAAGCGCATCCCCATCAGGGTTTACATGAGTAATAATTGCAATTTTTTTAGGGCTGCTAATCAAACTTTGTATTTTATTTATTATTTCTTTATTCAATTGCATATTTTATAAGAAATGCAAATTTATTAAATTAAATATCATGCACAGAAAAAAATTACAAATTTCATTAAACTCATAATAAAAATAATTGGTTAACAATATCTTTATTTTATATTAAAAACAGGATAAATTTCCGCATTTTATGAATACAAAAAGGTATAGAGGTATCCGGTATAAAGACATAAGGAAGTACCGGTTATAAACTATACCCTTATACCCCCCTATACCCTATACCCTATACCTTTATACCATATACCCTATAACTTAAACCCAAATGAAATAATATACACCGTGTAAAGTATAGTGTTTAATGCGTATTAATTATTTATTGATATTTCAAATTTATTTTATATTTTCGTGCT
>JAAXXA010000482.1:2888-3209 GCA_013334735.1 Bacteroidota bacterium | reverse complement strand
TCAAAAAGGTTTCAGTAAAATGATTAAAGGCAGCAAAGAAGTAGACAGCAAATTACTTCAATATTGGGAAACAGTAACACATGATTTATTCTTTGCAGTGAGCAGAAGTAATGCTGACGTATTTGCGCAACGTTTGGGAATGGATTTTTTTATTTATTTACCAGGCAAAATAAGTTCATCACGTCCATTTTGTAAAGGGGGCTATGATTCAAAGGCGGGTATTACATTTGACAGTAAAATAGGACAATGTTTTCACAGAAAAGATTTAGAAAAGTGGCAGTGTTTAAAATGGCATGGAAAAAAAGAACCATACGATACTAT
>JAAXXA010000482.1:0-2878 GCA_013334735.1 Bacteroidota bacterium | reverse complement strand
ATGGGAGGATATGGCTGTCGCCATAATCCATCTTGGATTTCGACTGAATTTGTTAAAATAAAATATCCCGAAAAATATAAAGAATATGAATTAAGTTTGTAAAAAATTAATAATTGGGAGTATAAGCCACCGCTTAGTCGTAAGCAAATTTGCAGCTTTTATTTCAAAGGAATAAAGTGTTTGGCTGCAAAATAGCTTCCTCCTTTGCCACGCAAAAAAAATAAAAACAAAAAATCTTCCCCCTTAAAAAAAATAAAAATTCGCTGACACACTTGCCAACGGACATAAGACAAATAACGCATGAGTACGAAACACAGGACGGACAAGGCTTTTAATGACATGGTCGATTCCATGCCAGCTGGTAACAGGCTGCTGCTTTCATGCCTCACAGAAGTGCTAATTTGTATTTTATATGTATCTTTGAAAATTAATTACGGGTGAAACAGAAGTGCTATTAATACGGCTCGTAAGCAGCAGCCCGCCGTTATGAGCAATATTTACATGACAATATGGCACAAATAGACATTAATAAGATACATCAACAATTTCGAAAACATTATTCAGAGAATCTTGAAGAAAATGTTTCAGCATTAAAAAACATTTCTCAAGCACTTGGAGACATTATAGACAGCCTTGCAGAAGCTAAAATTGAAGTTCCAAGTTGGAAATATCATCTGCAAACATTAATTTCTAAAATACTTTTTACTTCTAATTCCATAATAAAACTTTGCGATGGTTATGAATTACAATCATTGAATCAGCCGGAAATGAAGGTAAATATAGTAGACTATCAATCCATTTTTATTTTGTGTAGAGCATTAATAGAAAACTATGTTACGCTTTGCTATATATATAATAATAATCTAGCAGAAGAGGAAAAATTATTTAGATACAAAATATGGGCTGTCTCTGGTTTAATCACAAGACAAAATTTTAATGTTGCAAAATCTAAAACGAACCAAGTAAAAAAGGAAGAAGAGGCAATTCTTATAGAAAAAATTCTAACTGAAATTAAACAAACAAAGGAGTTTATTAGCTTAGATAAAAATAAATTGCGTAAACTAAGAACTTTTGGTCTTCCACGAATTGAAAGTTGGCAAAACTTAATTGATGAAAGTAACCTTAACCCTAAATTGTTTAAATCAATTTATTCATATTTTTCAAATTATTCTCATTCTGAATATATAAGCATTCTACAAATCGGACAATCAAATTTAAATGCAAAAAATAGTGGCAATATTTCTCAAGTTATGCTTGCATTAAGTGTTGTCAGAATAATAAATGCACTTTCTATAAAATTTTATTCATCCAGTTTTAAACCTGCTGAAAATATTTATGTTGCTTTTCAAGACACATTAAGAGTTGCTATTGACATATGGGCTAAAATTGGTGATAAAAATACTACTCCTAACAGCAATGCTTTGCGTCAAGCGGGTTTTAGTGCGAACATTAAACATTGAAATAATTTATTATCCTTGCTGCTTTGGGACAGGGAAATGGTACAAAACACCCCACGAACAGCAATAGCTGCGGTCGTTATGAGCAAGTTTAAAAACTAACTTATGAAAAAAATAATATTTATTACTTTGTTTGCACTTGCCTTAGCAAGTTGTTCCAAAGACAAATTCGAGAAAGTTAATTTGTGTGATAGTCCGCTTTGCAACCAATATTACGAAGTGTGGAAAAATATTTTTTTAAACAGAAATAATATGACAAAAGAATATTTTGACAAACATATTATTCCATTTTCATCGGAAATTTCTACATGGAATTCTGGAGAATCATTTCGTGTAAGATACCAAGTTAATATTGATTGGATGATTTGCAAACTCAATGATCCGTTTATAATTAAAACATCAGAAATCACATATCCTTCTTTAACAATCCCAAGAGGAGTTTATTTGACGGAATTTGAAATTAATCAAGCAATTTCCGCATCAGCTTTTAGTTCCTCAATCAATGTTATTGGATCCATTGAACATTTGAAATATTCTTCAAAAAGAAATGCGTTACGAGCAATTCGTGATAAAGCAGGAAATAATAAAATAGATTTTGAGAATTATAGGTATTATGAATTAACATCTGCCTTTACACCCAATGGACATCCTTATATGCAGGGTAATGGTATAATTGATAAAAAGGAAAACAAATGTATTGATGGCACAATAGATTTAGTAACGGGCGATTGTGTAATCAATGAATGTGCTTGTTGGATTGAATAAACCGACCAATAACAGGCTAATACTATTAGTGGTTTAAAAGAGGCATGCAGTTAGAAAAGTAATAATTTTTTCGGAAGTTCTTTTTGGAAACTGTAGTAGGAAAAGTCGCCACCGAAAAGCTCCAGCCGGAAAGTGTTAGCAGCAATTTGTATAATATGAAAAAGGCATTTTTGTTTTTATTAATATTGACAGGTATAATCGAAGGTTGTAAATATGACGACGGACCTGTTTTTAGTTTAATTAGCGCCAGACATAGAGTTTATGGTCGATATATTCTTGAAAAATTTACTATAAACGGAATAGACTCATTACAACAAATGCAAAATCGCTACGGATTAAATTTTTACTTTTATTATGAAGACACTAACGAAGTAGACGATATGGAGATATTTGATAGCGGTGGTAATTTTAAATTTATTACACGTTACTCTCTTACTAATCACAATAAAATAATTAGAATGAATTATGGTTCTGTATTATTAACAGGATCTTGGGTTCCCAATTATCAAGCAACTGGCATGACTATTCTAAAATTGACGCACGATGAAATTCATATGAAAACAACATTTAATGACAAAGAATATTTATTTGAACTTAAAGAATAAAAATAAACGGTTGCAAACTTTATTATCGTTACGGCACATAAAAAGATAAAA